>JAWWPH010000500.1:0-10352 GCA_033850875.1 Nocardioidaceae bacterium
GCTTGAGCGTGCCCGCGCGGGCGCGCCCCGCCAGGTCGCGCACTCGGGCGGCGAGGGTGCTGACGGTCAGGGAGGTGACGTCGTGGACCACCGGCGCCAGCAGCCCACTGTCGGTGGCGACGGCCACCGCGACGTCGATGCGGGAGAACTGGCGGACGGCGTCGGGGGTCCAGACGACGTTCATCTCGGGGACGCGCCGGTGTGCCGCCGCGACCGCCTTCACTACCAGGTCGTTGAAGGAGATCTTTTCGGCGACGCCGTCGTTCAGCTCCGTCCTGAGAGCCACGAGCTTCTCCGCGCGGACGGTGGCCCGGACGTAGAAGTGGGGCGCGGTCTGCTTGCTGCTCAGGAGCCGCGTCGCGACAGCGCGGCGAATCGTGGAGTGTGGGATGTCCTGGTAGCCGGCGGTGGGCCGTGACTGCGTCGGCTCCGGTGAGGTGTCCCCCGGGTCGACCACTGCTCGCCTGGCGACGGCCTCGTCGACGTCGCGGCGGAGGATCCGGCCGTTGGGGCCGGTGCCGGTGATCTGCTCCATCGTGAGCCCGTGATCCTTGGCCAGCTTCCGGGCCAGCGGCGACGCGAAGATCCGACCGTTCGTGCGGTCGCCCGGTCTCGAGCCGGGCACCACCACGGCCCTGTCGACCGACGGCGGTGGTACCGGTGGCCGGGCAGACGGGGATGCTGACGACTCGGCCAGCGGAGCCCCCGACTCCGGGTCGCTCGGTACGTCACGGCGTTCGGGCACCACGACATCGGTCGCCTCGCCGACACCGAGCGACGCGAGGAGCGAGTCGAGGTCGTCCACGCGCTCACCCGGCTCGCCGAGGACCGCGATAGGGTCGCCGACCTCGACCTGGGCGCCGGGCAGTACCAGTGTCTTCAGTATCCGACCGGCAGCGTCGGCCTCGACGTCGACCGCGGCCTTCTCCGTCTCGACGGTGGCGATCGCCTGGGCCGCCGCGAAGTCGCCGGACTCCTCCACGAGCCACTCCGACAGCACCGCCTCGGTGGCGTTGGCGGCAACGCTCGGCATCCGGAGCACGCGCGCCATCTCAGTATCTCGCGATCTGGGCCAGCGCCGCGACGACCTCATCTTGCTGTGCGATGGCCGCGCGCTCGAGCACCTTGCTGATACTCGGCGAGGCCACCCCGCCGGTCACCCTCCACACCGGCGCGTCGAGCAGGTCGAAGAAGCGGCGGTGGATCTCGTCGGCGAGCCACCCGCCGTACGAGGTGCCGAGCGCACCTTGTTCCGCGATCAGGATCTGGTTGGTCCTGGACAGGCTGGCCTCGATCGTGTCCCAGTCGATGCTGGCCCGGTCGAGCCAGCGCAAGTCGATCACCTCGGCGTCGACGTCGCCGTAGGTGTCGACCGCACCGAGGACGTAGGGGGTCATCCCGAGGTAACTGAGCACTGTGAGGTCCGACCCGGGCCTCACGACGGCCGCCTTCCCCACCGGCAGACAGTAGTCCCAGTCGTCGACGGGGCCGAGGCCCGTCGCGGTGTAGAGATCGACGTGCTCCAGCACGACGACGGGATCCTGCAGTCGCAACGCCGTGTTCATCAGCCCGACGTAGTCGTACGGCGTGCTGGGCGCGACGATCCGCCAGCCGGCCGAGGTCGCGAAGATCCCGGCCGGATCCATCGAGTGCTGTGATCCATAGCCCGTGCCCATGGCGACCTTGCTGCGCAGTACCAGCGGTACGCCGCTCGACCCGCCGTACATGTGACGCGCCTTGGCGATCTGGTTGAACAGCTGATCGGCGGCTACCCACATGAAGTCGGCGTACATGAACTCCACCACGGGCCGGAACCGGCCGTCGATGGCGACTCCGCCGGCCAGACCTGCGAACGCGTTCTCGCTGATCGGCGTGCCGAGCACGCGGCCCGGGAAGCGGTCGGCCAGGCCACGCGTGGCGCCGTTAGTGCCACCGTTGAGCCGGTGCACGTCCTCACCCATGACCACGATGGCGTCGTCGGTCTCCATCCGGCGGCCCATCACCGTGGCGATGGCGTCGATGAAGGTGGTCTCCGCGACTGCGACCGTCGACTCGTCGGTGACGACCGGTGCGTCAGAGAGCTCCGAGAGATCGCCCCGAACCCCGAAGTCGACCCAGTTGGGGTCAGGCCACTCGGCCGGCTTGATGCGGCGCTGTCCCGGCTTGCCGTCGGGGTCGGGCTCGAGCAGCACCCAGCCGATCTCCTCCATCCCCGCCTTCGCACCCGAGATCGCCTGCTCGGTCTCCTGCTCGGTCAGCAGGCCGCGCCGGACCAGCTGGGCGGCGGTCTGAGTCAGCGGGTCGCGCGCCCGCCACTTCTGCTCCTCCTCCTTGGTGCGGTAGCCGAAGGCGCTCCCGGCGAAGCCACCGTTCTGGTGGAAGAACCGGTAGGTGTCGGCCTCGACCACGGTTGGGCCGTTTCCGCGGCGCATGTGCTCGGCGGCCTCCGTCATCGCCAGGTGGACCGCCAGCGGGTTCATCCCGTCGACCTTCCAGGAAGCGATGCCGAAGCCGGGTCCGCGCGAGGACAGCCGCGGCTCGCCGGTCGCCTCCTCGACGCTCGTCGACACGGCGTACCGGTTGTTCTCGATGAAGAAGCAGACCGGAAGCGACCACGCTGACGCGAGGTTCATCGTCTCCAGGGTGGAGCCGATGTTGGTCGCGCCGTCGCCGAAGTAGGTGACCGACACCGCGTCGGTGCCGGCGTGGCGGTGGGCCCAGGCGAATCCGGCTGCCTGCGGGACGCCGCCGCCGACGATTGCGTTGGTCCCCATCGCGCCCGCTTCCTTCCACTGCAGGTGCATCGATCCGCCTCGGCCGTGCGACCAGCCGCGGTCGAGCCCACAGATCTCGGCGAGCGTGCGGAGCAGGACCTCACGCATCTCGCTGCTCGGCGCGGCGAGCGGGTCCATGCCCTTCGGCTCGACGTAGTGCAGCGCCTTGGCGAGGAACTGGTGGTGCCCTCTGTGGGAGCCGTTGACGGAGTCGTCACTGGTGAGCGCGAGCACCGAGCCGACCGCACCGCCCTCCTGGCCGATGCTGCTGTGGGCGGGCCCGTGGATCAGCCCGGCGCCGGCGAGCTCGAGGACGTATTGCTCGAACGCGCGGATCCATACCAGCTGGGCGTAGACCGTCCGCAGCAGGTCGGGGTCGGCGGCGTCCCAGTCGGCGTCGGTCACGACGACCTCGAGCCAGGGCGACGCGGGCTCCAGCGGGCGATGCTCGGGCAAGGCGGCCTCCTTAGCTGACTACGAACGATTCCATCAATTGGATCCAAAATCCAGTCCACGGGCCCTGGACACGGTGAACGGCACATGATTGTCTGGATTTCGGATCCGATCAGGAGGTGCGCATGGGCTTGCCGGGGTTGCGGCGGCTGGACCACATCGGCTTCACGGTGCCCGACCTCGACCAGGCTCACCGCTTTCTCGTCGACGTGCTCGGGTGCGAGTACCTGTACTCGCTCGGGCCCTTCCGCCACGACGACAGCGACTGGATGCGAGCCCATTTGAACGTCCACCCGCGCGCCGTCATGGTCGAGAACCGCTGGTTCCGCTGCGGCGAGCAGGCGGTGTTCGAGGTCTTCCACTACGAGTCGCCCGACCAGCTCGAAGCGATCCCGCGCAACAGCGACGTCGGCGGCCACCACGTGGCGCTGTACGTCGACGACCTCGACGCCGCGGTCGAGTACCTCCGCGGCTCGGGGGTGCAGCTGCTCGACGGCCCGACGGCGAGCAGGGGACCGGCCGAGGGCAACCGCTGGATCTACTTCCTGGCGCCGTGGGGCATGCAGTTCGAGTTGGTGTCGTACCCGAGCGGCAAGGCCTGGGACCGCCAGTCAGCGCGAGAGACGATCAGCACGTGAGTCGCGACGAGACGACCCCGGCACTCATGCCGTGCGCCGCGACCGGAGGCGTCACCTCAGCTCGCGTCGCTGCGTATCTGCGCGACCAGATCCTGCACGACGGGCTCAGGCCGGGGGACCGCATCCGACAGGAGGAGATCGCCGACCGGCTCGGCGCCAGCCGGCTGCCGGTGCGTGTTGCGCTCCGGATGCTGGAGGCGGAGGGTCTCACGGAGCACGAGCCCAACAAGGGCGCCCGGGTACCACGGCTGACGATGCATGAGGTCGACGTGATCTACCGGATGCGAGAGCGGCTCGAGCCGCTGGCGATGGCCGAGAGCCTGCCCCATCTGACCGATGAGGACCACGTGCACCTCGAGGAGGTGCAGCAGCAGATCGAGCAGAACACCGACCTCGACCGGTTCCTCGACCTCGACCGCGAGTTCCACCTCGGGACCTACTCCGGATGTCACATCGGCCCTCTCAACGCAATGGTCTCGCGACTGTGGAACTCCACGCAGCACTATCGGCGGGCGTACGTCGCGCTGACCGGGCCTGACCGGATGTGGATCGTGAACTCCGAACACCGGCTCATCCTCGACGCCGTCGTACGCCGGGACTCGGTCGACGCCGAACGGTTCCTCGAGGGCCACATCCGGCGGACCCGGATCGAGCTGGGCCGCCACCCGTCGGTCTTCGGGGCTGCTCTCATGGAGGGCGCCCGTGGCTAGTGCGGTGACCTCCCTGACCGTCAACGGCCAGCAGGTCGACATCGACCGCCCCGACGACACCGCTCTGCTGACCGTGCTCCGCGACGCGCTCGGCCTGGTCGGATCCCGGTTCGGGTGCGGGCAGGGCCTGTGCGGCGCCTGCACCGTGCTGCTCGACGGCACACCGGTGCCATCGTGCGACACCCCGCTGTGGCAGGCGGCGGGCTCGACCGTTGTCACCGTCGAGGGCTTGTCCGTCCACGGCCCCAACGCCGTGCAGCGGGCGCTGATCGACCACCAGGCGGCCCAGTGCGGCTTCTGCATCTCAGGGATCGTGGTACGTGCGACGGCACTGCTCGAGGAGCAGCCGACCGCGTCGGCCGAACAGGTCGCGCAGGCCCTGGAGCGCAACCTGTGTCGCTGCGGCACCCAGCAGCGGATCGTCGAAGCGGTGCTGGCCGCGGAAGAAGCGGTGTCGTGACCGACACGAGCACTACGCGGGTCCTGCCGCCGCATGTCGAGACCAACCCGCGCCTCGGTACGTGGGTCACCGTGGCCGACGGCGTCGTCGAGGTGCACGTCGGCAAGGTGGAGTTCGGCCAGGGCATCCTCACCGCGCTGCACCAGATCGCGGCGGACGCGTTCGGGCTGCCGATGTCGCTCGTCCGGATCCGGACGGCTCGGACCGACGGTCCAGACCAAGGTGTCACCGCCGGCAGTTTGTCCGTGTTCCAGTCGACCCCCGCCCTGCGGCACATCGGTGCCGTTGTCAGGGCGCTGGCAGAGCCGGCCGGCGACCCGAGGTCGTTCGTCGGCCGGATCGCCGCTCTCGACCCCGACATCGACCTCGCCGCCGTGGATGCCGATGCCTCCTGCGGCGACCGGGTCGCGGTCGGCACCGACGCACCTCGCATCGACATCCCCGACAAGGTTTTGGGCCGCCCACGGTTCCTGACAGACCTGCGCCCGGTCGGCCTCCTGCACGGCCGCGTTCTCCGTCCGCCCTCACCGGCCGCCGTGTTCGCGTCGTTGACGGAGAACTGGTCGGCGACCGGTGTCCGGCTGGTCCACGATGCCTCGTTCCTCGGGGTGGTGGGCGAGCGTGAGGATGACGTCGATCGCGCCCTGGCCTCGCTCGCGGCGGCGGTGACCTGGGGTGAGCGCGACTCGCTGCCCGACGAGGAGGACCTCACGGCCTACCTGCGTTCGGCGCCATCCGAACCGACCACCGTGCTCGACGAAGGGCCGTCGACGCCGACCTTCACGTCGTCGTACTCGAAGCCCTACCAGGCCCACGCCTCCATCGCGCCCAGCTGCGGGATGGCTCAATGGTCCGTGGACGCCTCGCAGCTGCGGGTGTGGAGCCACAGCCAGGGCATCCATCGACTGCGGGACGCCATCGCCGGTGCGGTCGGGCTGGTCCCAGGATCGGTGAGCGTCGAGCACGTGGAGAACGCCGGATGCTACGGCCACAACGCCGCCGACGACGCGGCCTTCGACGCAGTCCTACTCAGCCGTACAGTCCCCGGCCGTCCCGTGCTGCTGCGCTGGACCCGCCCGGACGAGCTGTCCTGGGGACCCCTTTCTCCCGCCATGACCGCCACCGTTTCGGCACGCCTGGTCGCAGACCGCATCGAGGGCTGGTCGTACGACGTCTGGAGCCAGGGGCACACGTCGCGACCGGGGTACGTCGGTCACCCTGGACTGCTCGCGACCGCTCACGTCTCGGGAGGCTCGCCTCTTCCGCCGGCCGGAGACCCGCCTGCGGCGGCCGGGCACGGCACCTTGCGCAACGCGACGCCAATCTACGACGTCGGCCCGCGGCGGATCACGGGCCACCGGGTGACGGAGGCGCCGCTGCGTACCTCGGCCATGCGATCGCTCGGGGCCTACTTCAACGTCTTCGCGATCGAGTCGTTCATGGACGAGCTTGCTGCGCACGCCGGTCTCGACCCGGTCGACCTGCGGCTCGCCCTGCTCTCGGATGCGCGTGCCCGAGCCGTCGTCGAGCTGGCAGCGCAGGAGTCCGGCTGGGGAGACCCGTTGCCCGAGTCGGTCGGTCGCGGCATCGGCTTCGCGCGCTACAAGGACAAGGGCGCCTACTGCGCTGTCGTCGCCGAGGTGGAGCTCGAGACGGCGCTGCGGGTGCGGCGCCTCACCGTGGCCGCCGACCTCGGCATGGTGGTGAACCCCGACGGCGCCCGCAACCAGCTCTCCGGCGGCGCCGTCCAGTCGACCAGCTGGACGACCTTGGAGCGGGTCCGCTTCGACCGCCGGCGGGTGACGAGCACCGACTGGGAGAGCTATCCGATCCTGCGCTTCCCGGACGCCCCGTCGGTCACCGTCTCCCTCGTCGACAGCCAGCAGCCGCCGCTCGGCGCCGGCGAGGCCGCCCAAGGCCCGACGGCCGCGGCGCTCGCCAACGCGGTCCACGCCGCCCTCGGCGTCCGGGTCCGCGACCTGCCCCTGAACGCCGAATCCGTGATCCGCGCCATCGATAACGAGGAGTGACCATGTCGAAGCAAGCCATCAGCTACGTGCCCCTGGAAGAGATGGACGAGCGGATGCGGGAGGAGATGCATCGGTGCGCCAGGGAGGGAACTCCGCGACCTGAGAGCTCCGCGGTACGCGCGCACGTCCCCACTGCCTTCTGGGCGTTCGCCGACGCGTGGAAGGCGCTGTTCCACAGTGGTGTGTGCGACCACTCCATCAAGGAGCTGTGCCGCGTCTACATCTCGCGCACCGTGAAGTGCGAGTTCTGCGGGAACCAGCGCTCGATCAAGGCCACCACGGCGGGTCTGCAGGAGGCGCAGTACGACGAGCTGCTCAACTTCGAGTCCTCCGATCGTTACGACGAGCGCCAGAAAGCCGCACTCGCCTACGCTCAGGCGATCGCCTGGGGCGAGCAGGACCTCGACGGTCTGTGGGAGCGGCTGCGCGCCCACTTCTCCGAGCCGGAGCTGGTCGAGCTCGGCAACTGCATCGCGCTGACCTTCGGCCAGCAGAGCTGGATCCGGCTGCTGGGCATCGACCACCACCAGTACATGGCCGGCACCGACGCCTCTATGGCACCGGGATTCCGCACAGCCGAGGAGCTCGCGGAGTCGAAGAGCCGTGACGACTACTGGGCCAGGCCGTGAGCCCATCCGCGTCGCTGCGCGAACCGTCGTCCGGGTGGAATGGGCACCTGGACGCGGTCCTGGTCGAGAGTCTGCCCGGCTCCGACCGGCCGGCCCACTACCTCCTCGCCGAGACCCTGGACGGTCTCTACGTTCCGTACGCGTTGCGGCTGCCCGAGGGTCCCGGCCCCCACCCGTTCGTCTACGTCGCCTACGGCAACGGGGGCGGCGGGATGGGCTGGCTGCGCGACCGGGTCCATCGCTTCAGCTATGTCACCGACCTGCTGCTCGACGCCGGGTATGCCTGCGCCTGGAGCCGTTACCGTACGGAGGTGGAGCTGGGCTACCAGACGGGCGGGCCGCTGCGTACGCAGGTCCGCCAGGGCATGGGCCTGCTCAACCGGGCCCCGTTGGAGTACGAGGACGAGGTCGCGGTGCTGCGCCACGTCGCGCGACACCCCTCGATCGATGCCGATCAGCTGTTCCACCTGGGGGTCAGCCATGCGGGGGAGATGCTGTTCAAACTGTGCTCGCAGTACTCCGGCCTGCTGCGGGCAGGTGTTGCCGCCGAGCCGGCTTCCCATGAGTTCCTCACGCTCCGGCTCGATGAGGAGCCGACGGTCGAGAGCTCCGACGGGCTGCGCAACATCGAGAGCCTGGAGATGCGGAGCACAGAGCTGGCTCGGGCCCGGATCGCCGACCACGACGAGGTCTCCCGCCGGCTCGACGCGGTGGACATCCCAGTGCTCGTCCTCGGACGCGAGCAGGACGAGCTGCAAGGAATCTTCCGGCTCACCTATGAGCTGCTTGCCGCCAAGCGACCGGATGCTGAGTGGCGCTCATGGTCGCATGAGGTGCACGGCTACATCTATCCCGAGAACGACGCATCGGGCGTGCCGCAGCTCGACGACGTCCAACGCGAGGCGTTGACGGCGATCGTGGACTTCCTCGACCGCCATCGGAGCTGAGAGGGAAGTGCCGCCGACCGCGGCCGGCGTCACCAGCTGACTGCGACGTACTTCGACTCGAGGTAGTCGAGCATCCCCTCGTGGCCGCCCTCGCGTCCGATGCCGCTCTGCTTGGTGCCGCCGAACGGCGCCGCGGGGTCGGAGACCAGGCCACGGTTCAAGCCGACCATGCCGGACTCCAGCGCCTCGCTCACACGCAGGCCGCGGGCGAGGTCCTGGGTGTAGACATAGCAGACGAGACCGAATTCCGTGTCGTTGGCGAGCCGGATCACCTCGTCGGTGTCGGTGAAGGTCACGATCGGCGCGACCGGGCCGAAGATCTCCTCGCGCAGGATCGCCGAGTCCGCCGGTACGTCGGCCAGCACGGTCGGCTCGAAGTAGTACCCGGGTCGGTCCGGTCGTGACCCGCCGGTGAGTACCCGCGATCCCGCGTCGACGGCGCCGCGGACCAGCTCGTCGACCTTGCCCACGGTGTCCTCGTTCACCAACGGCCCGACCTGCGTGGCGTCGTCGGTGCCGGGCCCCATCCGCATCGCCGCCATCCGGTCAGCAAGCCTGCGCGAGAACTCTTCGACCACACCGGCCTGGACGAAGAAACGGTTCGCAGCCGTGCAGGCCTCGCCACCGTTGCGCATCTTCGCGATCATCGCGCCGTCGATGGCGGCGTCCAAGTCGGCGTCGTCGAAGACCAGGAACGGCGCGTTGCCGCCGAGCTCCATCGAGCAGTTGACGACCTGGTCCGCAGCCTCCTTGAGCAGCACCCGACCCACCTCGGTCGAGCCGGTGAACGAGAGCTTGCGCACACGCGGGTCGTGCAGCATCGCCGAGACGACCGCCCCCGAACGCCGCGCCGGCAGCACGTTGACGACACCGGCCGGGACGCCGGCGTCGGCGAGGATCTGTGCCATCAGCAGCGCGGTCAGCGGCGTGTCGCTGGCGGGCTTGAGCACGACGGTGCAGCCGGCCGCGAGCGCAGGGCCGATCTTGCGAGTCGCCATGGCGGCGGGGAAGTTCCACGGCGTCACCAGCACGGCGATGCCGACGGGCTGATGCATGACCACGATCCGGTTGGCGCCTGAGGGGGCGGTCATGAGCGAGCCTTCGGCGCGAACCGCCTCCTCGGCGTACCAGCGGAAGAACTCCGCGGCGTACGTCGTCTCCCCCCGCGCGTCGACGAGGGCCTTGCCGTTCTCCAGCGACATCAGGTGGGCGATCTCGTCGGCCCGCGAGGTCATCAGCTCGAAGGCACGACGCAGCACCTCCGCTCGATCTCTCGGCGCCGTGGCCGCCCAGTCCGCGGCCGCCGCGTGGGCGGCGTCGACAGCGGCGATCGCGTCGTCGACCGTGCCGTCGGCGACCGAGGTGAGCACCGCACCCGTGGCTGGGTTGAGAACGTCGAAGCGGCCTCCGTCCGAGGCCGGCACGACCTTGCCGCCGATGAACAGGCCGAGCGGCAGATCGGTGAAACGGTCGAGGCTGAAGTCCGCCATGAGGTTCCTTTCGTCGGTGGTCTCGACGTCGGTGGAGGCCCACCCGCTCAGTAGGGGTTGGTCACCATGAGGTCCTGCGCTGGGAAGAGGGTGAGCACCTGGGGGCCGTCCTCGGTGATCACGATCTCCTCCTCGATCCGCGCGGCGGAGTAGCCGTCGGAGGCCGGACAGTAGGTCTCCAGCGCGAAGACCATGCCGACCTCGAGCTCGACCGGCTCTTT
>JAWWPH010000556.1:0-4876 GCA_033850875.1 Nocardioidaceae bacterium
GCCAGCGCGTCGGCGAGGTCGTCGGCGCTTGGCGCGGACGAACCCGCCTTCGGGCGGCGTCGTTCGTGCTCGCCCATCGAGATGATCTCAGCGTCGGCCATCGGCGCCCACCGCTGCCGCCCAGCCCTTCACCTGCTGCTCGAGCTCGGCAAGCCGCCCGGGGCCGAGGACTCCTGGCGGCAGCCTCGCCGCGAAGGTGTCGAACGCCTCGGGGGTCGTGTACGACGGCTCGAAGCCGAGCACCTCCCGCATGGCCGTCGTGTCCAGGCCGCGGCCGTACGACAAGAACGCGGTCTCGTCGGACGACAGATCGGCGCGGCGCGCAGCCGGCAGCACGGCGGCCAGCGCCCCGAACGCCACTGCGGGCAGCGCCACACTGGGGCGCCCCAGCCGCCGCACGGCCTGGGACAGCATCAAGACGCCGTCGCCGGCGACGTTGAAGGTGCCGTCGGCCGTACCCAGGGTCGCGAGGTGCAGAGCGGCGAGGGCATCGTCCTCGTGACAGAACTGCAGTCGGGCGTCGAAGCCGAGCACCGTAGGGATGACGGGAAGCTCGAAGTACCGCGTCAGCCCGGTCTCGATCGTGGGTCCGATCAGGTTGGCGCACCGCAGCACGGTGACCTCGACGTCGCGCCTGCGGCGTCGAAAGCCCCGCACGTAGCCCTCGACCTCCACCGAGTCCTTCGCGAAGCCGTGGCGGGGAAGCTGCCGGGGCGTCATGTCCTCCGTGAACATGGCGGGATCCTCCGCAGAGGCGCCGTACACCTGCGCCGACGACTTCACGACCAGCCGTTTGACTCCTGGGGAGTGCTGACAGGCAGCAAGGAGCTGCATCGTGCCGATGACATTGATCTCCTTCATCGACGTACGCCCGCCCGCACCTCCCGGGGTGGCGATGACACTGAGGTGGACGACCGTGTCGATACGCTCGGCCGCGAGGATCTCGGCCATCACCGGGGTACGGATGTCGGCTCGGACGAAGCGGACGTCACCGAGGTCGCCGTGCGGCGGCACGACGTCGACCCCGACGACGGAGTCGACCTGCGGGTCGGCGGCGATCCGCCGCGCGAACCGACCCCCTACGTCGCGGCACACGCCCGTGACGAGCACGACGCGACCCATGGCCGGGTTCCGGCCTACTTGCCCTGGCGGCGACGCTGGATGCGCGTCTTCTTCAACAGCTTGCGGTGCTTCTTCTTCGCCATTCGTTTGCGACGCTTTTTGATTACTGAGCCCACGGTCTGCCTTTCGGGCGTCTACTTCGGGTGACGTACGAGCATGCCGCGCGCAGTCGAGATGGTCTGAGGGTCGATGACCGGCCAAGCCTAGCGTCAGCGGCGACGACGCCCCAATCCGCAGCCGATGCGGACCGGCGTCAGCCCGCTTGGTAGAACGACTTGCGCAGGTAGTCGTCCACGGCGTCCTGCGGGACACGGAACGAGCGCCCGACCCGGACGGCTGGCAGCTCGCCTGCGTGGACCAGACGGTAGACGGTCATCTTGGACACGCGCATGGTCGCCGCGACCTCCGCGACGGTGAGGAACGTGACGTCGGAGAGGCTTCCCCCGGTCGGGTGTCCTGCCATGGTGGCACCAACTTCCGGCGCAGACGGTGATCCGCTGCGTTGAGGTGAGAGTAGTGGCAAATGGTGCGCGTGGGGAAGTAAACGCCTCAACTCCCCTCCCGCGACACGCCCTCAACGGCCCTGTTCTGCCGGCGAGTCGGTCCCGTATCGACGTCTCGGTGCGCCGCTCGCTCAGTACGACACGTCGAGACCGTGCCACGGGAAGACCTCGCGCCGGCACTGCTCCACGCAGCGGTCGAGCCACGAGTCGGGGTTGTACCCGCTCGACCAGGGCGTGTACACCGGGTCCCGCCCGTCCGACATGGTCGAGGGCGCCACCCTTCCGGTGGCGGCCGTGACGTGCTGCCGCCAGCCCCAGGGCACCGGCGTCGCCGGGTCGAGCGGGCTGCCACCGATGACGGCGAGCAGATGGGTCCAGGTACGCGGCACGACCTCGACGATCGCGTACCCGCCCCCGCCCGTCGCGACCCACCGGCCCCCGCACACCTCGTGCGCCAGCTCGTGCAGGGCGAGGGAGGCGGCGCGCTGACCGTCGACGCTGAGCATGAGGTGGGCCAGCGGATCGTCCATGTGGGAGTCGCAGCCATGCTGGGTAACGAGCACGTCGGGCGAGAACTCCGCGAGGAGCGGCGGGACGACGGCATGGAACGCCCGCAGCCAGCCGCCGTCGCCGGTGCCGGGCGGCAGCGCGACGTTGACCGACATCCCCTCCGCGCCCCGCCCCCCCGACTCGGTGGCCTCGCCGGTACCCGGGAAGAGCGTGCGCGGCGTCTCGTGCAGGCTGATGGTCAGCACGCGCGGGTCGTCGTAGAACGCATCCTGCACGCCGTCCCCGTGATGGACGTCGACGTCGACGTACGCGACCTTCGACGCCCCCTGGTCGAGCAGCCACCGGATGGCTATGGCGGGGTCGTTGTAGATGCAGAAGCCGCTGGCGCTCGCCGCCATCGCGTGGTGCAGGCCGCCGGTGATGTTCGCCGCGTGCAGCGCCGTGCCCTCCCAGACATGGCGGGCCGCCTCGAGGGTCGCCCCCACGATGTGTGCCGATGCCCGGTGCATGCCCGCGAACGTCGGGTTGTCCTCGGTGCCGAGCCCGTGGGCGAGGTCCCGCAACTGCGGCGAGGCGCTGATCCTGCGTACGGCATCGATGTACTCCGTCGTGTGGACCAGCGCCAGGTCGTCGTCAGACGCCGTCGGGGCCGGGACCACGGACAGGTCGGGAAGGTCGAGCACGCCGGTCGCGCGCGCGAGCCGTACCGTCAGGTCGACACGAACGGGCGACATCGGATGCGCCGGTCCGAAGTCGTAGCTCGTGAGCTCGTCGTCGAAGACGAGGCAGGCCGGACCGGTCATCTCCGGACCCTACCGCCGGCCCGTGGTGCCGGGCCGCACGCGTGACCCCGGGTTCGCGGGCTCACAGGAGCACCGAGACCGTGTAGATCAGCAGCCCAGCGAGGCCGCCGACGATCGTGCCGTTGACGCGGATGAACTGCAGGTCGCGACCCACGAACAGCTCGATCCGCCCGGCCGCCTCCTTCCCGTCCCAGCGGTCGATGGTGTCGGTGATGACCGTGGTGAGCTCGGTGCCGTACCGCTCGACGAGGAAGGCAGCCACGTCGGCGGCGTACGCGTCCAGCCGGGTGCGGAGCGCCTCGTCGGTACCGAGGCGGTCGCCGAAGGCGGACAGGCTGGCGACGGCTCGGGCCTTGACCGCGCTGTCGGGCGACTCGAGCGACTCCAGCAGCGCCCGACGCAACGCGTTCCACAACGACGTCGCTGTGGTCGCGACCTGGGGCTGGCTGAGCACCCGCTGCTTGAGGCGCTCGGCTCGCTCGATCGTGTCGGGGTCGTGCTGCAGGTCGTCCGCGAGCTGCGTGAGCAGGTCGTCGAGAGCGCGCCGCGCGTGGTGGCGGGGATCGTCGCGGATCTCTTCCACCCAGGCGATGGCCTCGCTGTGGAGCTTGCGGATGACCTGCTCGTCGAGCCACTGCGGAGTCCACCAGGGTGCTCGGGTGCTCAGCGCGGTGGCGAACGCCGCCTCGTTGCCGCTGAGCCACCGATGCGTCTCGGACAGCGTGAGATCGACGAGCCCGTGATGCGCCTCCTCGGCGACGACGTCCTGCAGCAGGCGCCCGACCACCTCGCTCAGCGGTTCGGAGGCCAGCCGGGGCAGCAGCTCGGTCTCCACGAGGACGGCGACGTCGGCGTCCTTGATCCTCTCCAGGACGGTTCTTGCCAGCGTTGACGCCTCGTTGACCGCCCAGGCGCTGTTGGCCGGCTCGGTGAGCCAGGCGCCGAGCCGCAGGCTGGGCTGCGCATCGGCGACACGGGTCCGGATCACCGACTCGGACAGGAAGTTGGCGGTGAAGAAGTCCTGCAGGCTGCGAGCCAGGGACGCCTTCCGGGTCGGGATGATGGCCGTGTGCGGGATCGGCAGGCCGAGCGGGTGGCGGAAGATGGCCGTGACGGCGAACCAGTCCGCGATAGCGCCGACCATGGCCGCCTCTGCCGTCGCATGGATGTACGGACCCGCCCCCGACACGTGCAGCGTCAAGACATAGACGACTGCCGCGAACAACAGCAGCGACAGGGCGACCGCACGCATGCGGCGCAGTCCACGCCTGCGGGCCGCGTCCTCACTGCTCGCGAAGATCGGGACGCTCACCCGCGCGACTGTACCCGCGGGCGGTCGCCCGCCTACTCGCCTTCGCCGTGCGCCAGCTCCCGCGAGCGGTCGCGAGCGCTCTCGAGCGCCGTCATGAACGCCGCCCGGACGCGATGGTCCTCCAGCTTGCGTACCGCCGCCGCCGTGGTCCCACCAGGTGAGGTGACCCGCTCGCGGAGGACCGTCGGGTGCTCGCCCGTCTCCCGGAGCAGCTTCGCGGAGCCCACCATCGTCTGCACCACGAGCTCGGTCGCCGTCGAGCGCGGCAGCCCGAGGTGTACACCCGCCTCGATCATCGCCTCGACCACGAAGAACAGGTACGCAGGCCCCGAGCCGGAGATCGCGGTGACCGCGTCCTGCTGCTTCTCGGGTACCCGGATCACCCGACCGGTCGCCCGCATCAGATCCTCGGCCTCGACCAGGTGCACCTCGTCGCAGTGGGTGCCGCGCGAGATGGCGGCCATGCCCTCGTCGACCAGCGCGGGTGTGTTCGGCATGACCCGTACGACGGCCGTCTTGTCGGGCAGCCGCGCCTCGATCGACGCGGTGGTGATACCCGCCGCGAGTGACACCACGAGCTGGCCCGGACGTACCACCGGTGCGATCTCGTCCAGCACGTCTGCCAT
>JAWWPH010000526.1:0-3998 GCA_033850875.1 Nocardioidaceae bacterium
CCCGGTGCGCGACTTCGACCAGCTTCTGGCTGAGGTTCACGCTCCGCCGGTAACGGTCGACGGCCACGTGCTTCGCCGTGGCCATCAGCCAGGACGCCGGGTGCTCAGGGACGCCGTTCTCGGGCCACTGGGCCAGCGCGCGCTCCAGCGCATCCTGGGCCAGGTCCTCGGCGGCGGAGAAGTCGCCGGTGATGCGGGCGAGCGCGGCGACGAGGCGGCCCGACTCGATGCGCCAGACCGCCTCGACCGCGGCGTTCGATGTGCTCACGCAGACGCTGCGGGGGACTCCGACGGCGGTGCGAAGTCCTCGGCGCCGAACACCTGCAGAATGTCGGCCTCGCCCTCCCACCCCGGCCAGAGGTCGCGATGGAGCTTCAGGAAGCGGGTGGTCCACTCCACGGCGTCCTGCCTTGATCGCACGTCGTACAGGGCGTAGCTGATGAGCTCCTTCGACTCCGTGAAGGGGCCGTCGGCTGTGCTGATCCGGCCGCCGAGCAGGCTGACCCTCGTACCGGCGGTGCTCGGGTACAGCCCTTGCGTGTCGAGCAGCGCACCGGCGGTCGAGGCGTCCTCTCCCAGCGTCATGATCGCGGCCATCAGATCGGGCGGAGGCGGGGAAGTGGGGACGGCCGCTGCCTTGAGCAGGACGAGATAGCGCATATGAGTGACTCCTTGGTTCGTCGAGATGCGGTCAGGTCACGTTCCGGTACTGAAGAAGGCTCGTCACGCTCAGCCAGACCCAGGTAAGGATGATCGCCGCCGTGAAGGCGATGTTCAACGCGGGCATGGTCGAGCCGGTGGCCAGCCCGGCGAAGGCGACGAGGAATGCCGCCCCTGTCGCCGCGCTGAACGCGGCGTGCCGGGGCCGTCCCGCCCGTCGGAGGCGGGCGGCAAGGATCCAGGTGGCGCCAACGAGGGCGAGGAAGCCGGTCCCGGCGCTCACGAGGTGAAGCATGCCGTGAACGCTGGGGTGAGCGGGGGGCCCGGCCGGGGTGCCCACGGGGAAACCGTTCATCGGGTCGGCCCGGAAGATCCCCGCCCCGACCAGCGCCACCCCGTACACGGCTAGCAGCCGGGGCGCCCAGCGAGCGGAGGTGCCGTTGGTCATCGCCCTGCTGTAGCCGACCGCGGCCGCGGTGACCATCAGCCCGGTCACGATGAAGTTGGCCACCTGAACCCACCCCCCGGGTCCGTCGGCGAGCAGGCTCCATTCGTGCCGGGTCAGGTCGAAACCGTCGCGCGTAACCGCTTGTGCGACGCTGACGCCCACGTAGACCGGCCCGGCCAGGACTCCGTACCCCAGCAGTGATCGAGTGACGGCGCCCTGTCTGCTGCATCCTGCAGTGGCGACTTCCGCCGCTCCTGCCTGTGTCGCCGTGGTGTGTGCTTCACGCGTCATGGCCATCGTCGCCTCCTGGTTGCGGCGGCTGCGTGCCACCGGTTCGTCACCTCCTCGAATCACGACCACGAATTTCGACATGGGACGGATCTTTTCTCGTCGGTCGTCGTCGGGTCGGCGCTCGGCTCGGGTCGGTTGCCTTCCGCTGACAGCGGACGACCCTTGCCTGACGGGTGCACGAGCGTCACAGTGACGTTCGTGCCCGAGGAGACCCGCCTGAGCGTCGGCGGGGTCGTGCTGTCGCTTCGTGTCTGGCCGTGCCGGCGCCCGGCCGGGCCTGCCGTCGTCCTGCTTCCCGGCACGGGCGCGACCGCCCAGGACTGGGACGTCGTGGCCGCCCGGGTGAGCGAGGAGCGGCCGGTGGTGGCAGTCGACCTCCGCGGGCACGGTGGCAGCGACTGGCCAGGTCGATACAGCATCCAGCTGTTCGCCGACGACGTCAGTGCCGCACTGGACCAGCTCGGTGGCGGTCCCGTCGACCTCGTCGGTCACTCGCTCGGCGGGCTCGTGGCGTGCAAGGTCGCGGCTGCACGGCCCGACCTCGTTCGCAGGCTCGTCCTCGAGGACGTCGGGGTGCCCTACCCTCGTGAGCCGGACATGCCGGCCCGCCCCCGAGGGAGGCTGCCCTTCGACTGGGCGATGGTCGAGCAGGTGCGGCCCGAGATCGACGATCCCGATCCGTCGTGGCCCGCGACCGTCGCCGGTATCCACGCCCCCACCCTCGTCGTCGGAGGAGGCTCACGCAGCTTCGTCCCCCAGCAGCACGTCGCCGAGCTGGTCGACCGGCTCCGCGACGGCCGGCTCGCGACGATCGACGTGGGTCATCTGGTGCACGAGAGCAGTCCCGAGGAGTTCACCGACCGGCTGATGGCGTTCATCATGACCTGACCCCCGGGGCCCTCGGGGTCGGAGGGAACCGCTGGGCCCGATAAGCATTTCCCTCCGCGGCCGGCACCGGCGACAGTGGCGGGCATGGAGAAGATCAGCAAGCGGCTCGTCCGCTGGGCCTCGATCCTGGAGGAGGGGACCCGCAACCAGGCGGTCACGGCCAGCGGCATGCCGTTCATCTACCCGCATCTCGCGCTGATGCCGGACGCGCACCTCGGCAAGGGCGCCACGGTCGGGTCGGTCATCCCGACGCTCGGGGCGATCATCCCGGCCGCGGTGGGCGTCGACATCGGATGCGGCATGACCGCCGTGCGCACCCAGTATGTCGCCGACGACCTGCCCATGGACGACCGTGGCCGGCTTCGGGTGGCGATCGAGCGAGCCATCCCCCTCTCGGCCGGGAGGTACAACACTGCCGTGTCGCGCGCCTCCACCGAGGCGCGCATCGCAGACCTCGAGTCTCGTGCAGGGAGCGCCGGTGTCCATCCGGCCGACTACGCCGCCGGCTGGCGGCTGCAACTGGGCACGCTGGGATCCGGGAACCACTTCATCGAAGTCAGTCTCGACGAGTCCGAGCGCGTCTGGCTGTTCCTCCACTCGGGCAGCCGCGGGGTCGGGAACAAGATCGCCCAGCACCACATCAAGGTGGCACAGGCGTTGATGGAGAAGTGGTGGATCGCTGTGCCCGACCCGGATCTCGCGTACCTCGTCGAGGGCACCGACGAGTTCTCGGCCTACATCCGCGAGCTCGGCTGGGCGCAGTCCTTCGCCTTCTCTAACCGCGCCGAGATGATGGACCGTGTCGTGGCCTGCTTCGCGACGTGGATCGACGGCTCCGTAGAGCGTGAGCAGGAGGTCGACTGTCACCACAACTACACCGAGAGCGAGCGTCACTTCGGCAAGCAGGTGTGGCTCTCGCGCAAGGGCGCGATCGACGCGTCGGAAGGGACGTGGGGCCTCATCCCCGGGTCGATGGGCAGCCGGTCCTACGTGGTGAGGGGCAAGGGCAACGCCGTGGCCCTGAACTCCGCACCTCATGGTGCGGGCCGTGAGTACAGCCGGTCGCGGGCACGCAAGACCTTCACTCGGGACGACCTGCGGGCGGCGATGTCCGGTATCGAGTACCGCGACACCGCCGCGTTCATCGACGAGATCCCGGCCGCGTACAAGGACATCGACGTCGTGAGGAGGGACGCCGCGGACCTGGTCGAGGTGAGTCACGTCCTTCGGCAGATCGTGAACGTCAAGGGGGACTGATCCGCCGCCCGCGCGGGTACCCTTCGCGGCATGTTGGACAACGTGCGCGAGTACATCGACAGGCTCCAGATCGCCGGCCACACACTGGGTGAGGACCACGACGACGACCCGGTTCTCATCGATGCCTCGGGCCACGCTGTCGACACCTGGCGGGAGAACTACCCTTACGACGAGCGGCTCGACCGTGACGTGTACGACGAGCAGAAGTACCTGCTGCAGGTCGAACTGCTGAAGTTCCAGAACTGGACCGAGGACACCGGCGGCAAGCACGTGCTGCTCTTCGAGGGCCGCGACGCCGCCGGCAAGGGCGGGACGATCAAGCGGTTCATGGAGCACCTCAACCCCCGGTATGCCCGGACCGTGGCACTGTCCAAGCCCAGCGACCGGGAGCAGAACCAGTGGTACTTCCAGCGCTACGTGGCGCACCTGCCGACGTCCGGTGAGATGGTGCTCT
>JAWWPH010000530.1:0-4461 GCA_033850875.1 Nocardioidaceae bacterium
GCTTGGGCACGGACCGCCATGGATCAGGGGCTGGGGTGGGAGCTTCGCTGGTGGCGACGGCAGCGACTTTGACCCCTCGGTCACTGGCCGAGAGTTCTGCGGCTTTGACGTCTTGTGGCTCGCCCACTCCGAGTGCTTGTCGACCAAGGATCGCCAGTCCAAGGTGGGCTAAGCGCCTGCTGACATCGGCTGACATGGAACGGCCAGACTGGGCCTGGGTTGACCCCAGAATCCCTCTCTGACCTGCGTCTATATGCGTAGCGGGGGCAGGGATTGAATTCAGGTCCGCGCCTCGCGCGGGCGGATGCTCAGCCCGGTCGAGCTGATGTCCGAACCGGTTCCGCCGCTGGCGAAGTCGCCCTCGGGTGTCGTAAATCGGAGGGTGACGAGCAGTGACGTGCCGTTGCCGGGTGGGCTCGTGATCTCGATGGTCCCCCCGAGCGCGTCGACCCGGTCTGCCAGTCCGGTCAGTCCGGATCCCCGCGAAGGGTCAGCTCCTCCGACGCCATCGTCTCGAATCGAGAGCCGCACGAGGCCGTTGGTCTGTTCGACGTCGACGCGTACCTCGGTGGCGTGAGAGTGCTTGGCGGGGTTGGTGAGTGCTTCCGAGACGAGGTAGTAGCTGGCCACCTCGATCCGGTCGGGCAGTCGACGGTTGGTGCGCACGACGAGCGCGACCGGCACGGCCGAGCGACGGGCAAGCGCCTTGAGCGCGGGTTCTAGCCCGCCCTGGCTGAGGATCGCGGGGTGGATGCCACGCGAGATCTCGCGGAGCTCGTCGAGCACGCCGGTCAGGCCCGCCTCGAGCCGGGACAGCTGCGCATGGGCCTCCTCGAGCTCGAAGGGCAGCAGGGCATCGACGCCGTGCAGGTCGAGCGCGAGGGAGACGAGCCGCTGCTGTATCCCGTCGTGCAGGTCTCGCTCGATCTGCTTCCGGGTCTCGTCGGCGGCTCTGACGATTCGTGCGCGCGATGCCGTGAGGTCAGCCCTGGCCTGGGTATTCGAGATGGCGGTCGCAACCAGCTCCGTAAACGCTGCCAGACGGAGCTCGGCCCCGACCGGGATCGGCTGCCGTTGAGACGTGACGGCGACCATTGAACCCCAGAGGCGTCCGCCGACGATGATTGGGCATCCGATCCCTGATTGAATCCCTGCCTCGCGGACGGTCGCCGCAAGTGGACCAGGCGCATCCGCGTAGCTGTCAACGCGGGCCGGCCGCTGGGTGCGAAAGACGATTCCCGCGAGATTCTGCCCCTCCAGCGACAAGCGATCGCCGACCCGGAAGGGTAGTTCGAGGTTCCAGGCGGCTATCACGGTGGCCGTGCCGTCGTGCTCATAGCGCAGTATCCGCGAGCTGTCGGTTGCTATCAGTCGCCCCACCTCCTCGGCTACGGCCGTAAAGACCTCACCCGGGGATGACTCTTGTGCGACGAGCGTCGCCACCCGGCGCAGTGCAGCCTGTTCCTTGGCAAGGGTCGCCTGGGCGCGATCCAATGAGTCGACCCGGCGGCGCGTACGCGCGCTGATGGTGCACACGAAGACGACAACGCCGAGGTAGAGGAGCAACGCACCCCAGTTTGCGTAGTCGGGGAACCCGAAGCTGCGCAGGGGCGGCAGGTAGAAGAAGTCAAAGGCAAGGACGGCTGCCAGCGCCATCGGTACGGCGTACAGGTCCGAGCCCGTCCGCGCAGCGCGGAAGACAACGCCCCCGCAGATCGCGACAAGGAGCAGCACCACGATGGGGTGCGTGGTGATGGTGAGCGTCGCGGCAACGAACGCGAACAGGCCAAGAGCAGCGCTCGCGGCGAGGCCCGCCTCGGCGGCAAGCGGGATGCGCCGGGTATGCGACCACACGGGCTCAACGCGCCTCGAGGAATGTGATCACCGCGAGGACGCGGCGATGGTCACCGGGGGTCTCAGGAAGGTTCAGCTTGGCCAGAACGCTTCGTATGTGCTTTTCGACTGTGCCCTCGGTGACCCACAGCTGTCTGGCGATCCCTGCGTTGGAGCGCCCTTCGGCCATCAGCGCCAGCACCTCTCGCTCCCTGGCGCTGAGCACGGCCAGCGGGTCGTCGCGTCGGCGGGCATTGACCAACTCCATCACCAGCTCCGGGTCCACCACGGAGCCTCCGTTGGCGACCCGCTCGAGGCTGTCAACGAACTCGTCCACGTCGACGACGCGGCTCTTCAACAGGTACCCGATCCCGTGGCCACTGGCCAGCAATGTCATCGCATGCTCGACCTCGACGTGCGCGGACAGGACGAGGATGGCGATCTCCGGGAACTCTTCGCGCACTGATCCGGCAGCCTCCAGTCCCTCGACGGTGTGGGATGGCGGCATCCGGATGTCAACGACGGCCACATCGGGCTCGGTGTCGCGGACCGCGTTGAGGAGCTGGGCGGCGTCGCCAGCCTGCCCGACGACGTCGAAGCCCGAGCGGTCGAGAAGGCTGGCCAGCCCCTCGCGGAGGAGGACGTCGTCGTCGGCCAGGACGACCCGCAACGCAGTCATGGCTGCGCGGCGAGCGTTCCACGGGTGCGGGGCCGTGTGCGACCCGCTTCCAACGTCATGACTGCCAGTATCCGGCTCCGTGGAGCACCTCCGCAATGCGCTGCGGATCGCTGCCGAGCGGCGAGGCGGGCGGCCCTGCGGCGAACGCCAGCCGTGGGCTTCGTCGTGAGTTCCTCCCGCTACCCGGTATTCGAGGCTGAGGCCAACCGGAGGTCCGGTTTTCAGGCTGGCCGCGATGACGCAGGCGCGGGTTCACGGGAATCTGGACAGGTGCCTCCAGACGGAGATCGCGGAGGCCATCAATACCCACCACCTACCTGTCGGAGGACTCCCGTGAATTCTGCCCAGCAACTGAGTGGCGACGAGGCCAGCCGGCTCGCCGTCACCGCCACCGTTGCCGACCTGGAGGACTGGGCGCACGGCGTCGCGGTTCACGGACAGGTCGATCTCGACGACCTGGTCGGCTTCCTCGATGCCCTTCGCGAGGACAGCATCCCGCAGCACTCCGCCCCTCAGGATTGGGCACTCGCCTTCTCCACTATCAACGCCAACTGAAACCAACGCACGAGTCGCAGTTGCACCAGCACCAGATCGGCGACGCCATGGCCAGCGCCTCCTCCCTTCTTCTGCCCACACCTTCTGGCTACCTGCGACACGCGGGGGCAGGTTACTCGCAGAGGCTGGTGAGATGGCGATAAGTGTTCTCGTCGTTGATGACAGCGTGTCGTTTCTTGATGCTTCCTGCGCGCTGCTCAGGCGGGAGGGCCTCGAAGTGTTGGGAGTCGCCTCGACGAGCACCGAGGCCGCGGGGAGAGTCGAGGAACTCCGGCCCGACGTCGTACTTGTCGACGTCAACCTGGCGGGAGAGAGCGGCTTCCACCTCGCTCGCCGGCTGGCCCGAGCCGACGACGGTCGCGACTCGACAGTCATCTTGATGTCGACGCAGGAGGCGGCTGATCTCGCCGATCTCATCGCCGCCAGTCCCGCGGCGGGATTTCTGGCGAAGTCGGACCTGTCGGCTGAGGCGATCCGCCGGATCCTCAACGGTGGCATGTGCTGATGCACCTCTCGCCGGTCAGTTCGCCGCGGAACGCTGCTGATATGAAACGGGCTGGCAGCTCGCGGGGCTTCGGCTCATTCCGGCTAGCAGGAAGGTACGAAGTCCTGCCAACCGGGGCATCAGAGTCCTGCTCCCTTCGATGACTCATCGGCTCCCGGGCGCGATCGTTGTCATCAAGCCACCCGAAAAGGATGTCGCGCCGAAATCCTGAACCATGAGAGAAGTGAGTGAGATGGAATCGATCGGATTTGTCGGTCTTGGAGCGATGGGCAGCCAGATGGCCGGCCGCCTACTCGACTCGGGTTACACGGTGTATGGAACCAACCGGACCAGGTCCAAGGCGCAGGAACTGATCGACCACGGACTCCGATGGCGCGGAACTCCCCGCGAGGTGGCCGGAGCAGCTGACGTGACCTTCAGCATGGTTACCGACGACTCCGCCCTCGACGCCATCACCTCTGGGCCGAACGGTGTCCTCGCGGGTCTCGCGGACCGGAAGGTCTACGTCGACATGAGCACGGTCAGTCCGCACGTCAGCGCGGCACTGGGTGCGCGCGTCGGGGCTGCGGGAGCACAGATGCTGGACGCTCCGGTTTCCGGCAGCATCCCGCAAGCCCAGGCCGGCACCCTTGCCATTATGGTCGGCGGGGCCCCCCAGGCCTTCGCAATAGTCGAGCCTGTGTTGCGCGTGTTGGGCCAAACCGTCACCCACGTCGGAACCAACGGTCAGGGTCTCCTGCTCAAACTTGCGATCAACATCAGCCTCGCGGCCCAGACCCTCGCCTTCAGCGAAGGACTCCTGCTTGCCGGGCGCGGGGGGATCGACCCACATCTGGCAGCCGAGGTCATGAGCACCAGCTCGATCGGCTCGCCGATGCTGAAGGCCCGC
>JAWWPH010000543.1:0-8179 GCA_033850875.1 Nocardioidaceae bacterium
CCGCGCCGATATCGATTGCGGCGGCCCGATCATGGAGGAGGAAGCATGTCCCGGATCTCGATTGGCCGCGGCTGGAGGCCGATGGCGCTGGTCGGCGTCATGGCGCTCTCGGTGGCTGCGTGCGGTGGCAACTCCAGCGGCGGGGGTGGTGGCGGGTCCGACAGCGCGACGTTGACGATCGGTGCGTCGCTGCCCCTGACCGGCGACTTCTCCGAGCCGGGCAAAGCGGCACAGCAGGGCTACCAGGTCTGGGCCAGCACGATCAACGCCAACGGGGGATTGCTGGGCAAGCAGGTCAAGCTCGACATCAAGGACGACGCGTCCAACCAGAACACCATCGTCTCCGACTACAACGCCTTGATCAGCAAGGACAGCGTCGACCTGCTTCTCGGCACGTTCTCCTCACTGCTCAATCTCCCTGCATCCTCGGTCGCGGAGAAGAACCGGATGCTGTACGTCGAGCCGGCCGGCGGCTCCCCGGACATGTTCAGCCGCGGCTACAAGTACCTCTTCTTCGCGCAGCAGGCCACCGCCGACAAGCAGGGGCTCGTTTTCGCGCACTGGCTCGCCAGCCTGCCGGCATCCGAACGGCCCAAGACTGCGGCGTACCCGACACTCGACGACCCGTTCGCCGCCCCCAACGTGGACGGCGTGCGAGCGGTGCTCGAAGCGGCGGGTATCAAGACCGTCTACAAGACGACCTACGCCATCGACACCAAGAACTTCGACAGCATCGTCGCCGCGATGAAGAACGCGAACCCCGATGTGGTCGTCCACGGTGCCACGTTCGAAGACGGCGTCGGCCTGACCCGCGGCATGCTCAAAGCCGGCTTCACGCCGAAATTCTTCTACGAGACGAGCACCCCTTCCTTTGCCGACCAGTACGTCAAGGCGGTCGGTGCGGGCAACACCGAAGGCGTCATGTACGCGGTCAGCTACTCACCCGAGGCCGACACTCCCGGCAACAAGGCGTTCGTGGCCGAGTACAAGAAGAAGTTCGGAACTGACATTCCGCCCGAGGACGCTGCCGACGCGTATGCCGCAGCCCAGGTCATGCAAGCGGCAGTCGAGGCGGTCGGCAGCATCGACGACCAAGCCAAGCTGGCGGACTGGCTGCGTGCCCACAAAGTCGACACGATCCTCGGCCCGCTGTCGTGGAACGACGACGGTAGCCCGCAGGGTCAGTTCCTCATCGGCCAGTGGATCAAGGGCACGGCGGAGATCGTGTTGCCGCCGAACGTGGCGACTGCCAAGCCGGAGATCGGCTGGCATCCCACCGGCAGCGGCTCGTGACCGAAGCCCTTCAGACGCTGGTTCTGAGCCTGCTCCTGGGCGGTGTCTACGCACTCGTCGCCAGTGGCCTGACCTTGATCTTCGGGGTCATGCGGGTGATCAACATCGCCCACGGCGCGTTCCTCATCCTCGGGTCGTTCATCACCTACACCATCTGGAACCAGTTCGGCCTGGACCCGTTGGTGGGCGTACTGATCACCACTCCCATCGTGTTCGCCATCGGCTGGGCCGTCTACAAGCTGTTCGTCCGGCCGATACGTGATGCCCCGATGTCGTCCACAGTGCTGCTCACCTTCGGGTTGGCCCTGGTGACGGAGGGGGTCATGGGCTTCGTCTGGGGCAACGATTCGACCGCCATCCGCCCGTCCTACGTCGATCAGTCGTTCACCGTCGGGAACGTGTTCCTCCCCAGGGCCCAGGTGTACGGCGGGATCCTCGCGGTCGTCGTGCTGCTCGCCCTCTGGCTGATCCTCACGAAGACCTGGCTCGGCCGGGCTATCCGTGCCGCGGCCTCCAACCCCGCCTCGGCGCAGCTCGTCGGTATCAGGGTGACGTCGGTGGCCGCAGTCGTGTTCGGGCTCGGCCTGGCCGCCGCCGGCGCGGGCGGCGCGATCACCGGAGTGCTCTACCCGTTCGTGCCCGGCTCGCACTACCTCTGGATCTCGCGGCTACTGGCCATCGTTGTCCTCGGTGGACTCGGCAGCCTTGAGGGCGCCGTCGTGTCCGCGCTGGTCTTCGGGCTCGCCGAGACCGTCACCGCGGTCTACATCTCGTCGGCCTGGGCGACGGCCGTGCCCTATCTGATCGTGTTCGCTGTCTTGCTGATCCGTCCGCAAGGACTCCTCGGAACGCGGCTGCGTAACGACCTGGTGGCGGCGTGAGCTCTTCGACCAGCGCCGCGACCACGGGCCGAGGGTTCACCAGATCCCCGATCTGGATTGGTCGTGGCCTCGCCGCGGTCGCCGGTGTGTTGCTCGTCGCCTACCCGCTGTTGAGCGACAACCTCTACTACCAGAACATGATCATCCTCTCGCTGGTGTTCGCGATCTCGGCGAGCGGTCTGAGCATCATCACGGGAATGGCGGGCTACGTCTCCCTGGGTCAGGGCGCCTTCATCGGGCTCGGTGGTTACACAGTGGGGGTGTTGTCGACGCATCACCCACACACGTCAGTGTGGGTATGGGTGCCGCTCGCCGGCCTCGTCGCTGCGCTGGTGGCGGTCCTCCTCGGCCTGGTGGCCCTGCGTACCCGCGGACCCTCGTTCGTGATCATCACGGTCGCGTTCCTGTTTCTCGTCCAGGTGATGGCCATCAACTGGCGGTCACTGACCGGCGGAACCGAGGGGCTGAGTCTGCCCCTGCCGACGTGGAGCCTCGATTACGCCAACTGGCCGTTCTACTACGCGCTGGTGGGACTGCTCGGGCTCCAGCTCTTGATGACCTGGTGGATCCGTCGCACCAAGCTGGGTACCGGCCTGGTCGCGATCCGCGAGGACGAGACAAAGGGTGCGACCATCGGCATCAACCTGCCGGTCGAGAAGATCATCGCCTTCGCTGCGAGCGCGGTGATGGTGGGCATGGCGGGGGGTGTGTACGGCTACTACCTGACCTTCATCGACCCGCGTGGCATGTTCAACATCTTGCTCAGCGTGCAGGCCGTGCTCTCGCTGCTCGTCGGCGGCAAGGCCACCCTCTACGGACCGGTCCTCGGGGCGTTCACGGTGGAGGCTCTCAACGAGTACGCGAACAACAACCTCGGCGGCGGGAACACACGGCTACTTCTCTTCGGTGGCCTCCTGATGCTGATTGTCCTGCTCCTGCCGCAAGGTGTGCTGCCGGCCGTCGAGTCGCTGCTGAGCTGGCTCCGTACGCGCGGGAAGGCCGGGCTGGTGGGCGCCCGGATCGGCACGGGTGGCAGCCTGTCCTCGATCACCGACCGGGTATCCCTCGTCAACAGGGCGGACCTACCCGACCGGCCCCTGCTGGAGGTCAAGGACCTGCGCAAGGCGTTCGGCGGCCTGGTCGCGGTCGACGGCGCGTCGTTCGTCGTACCCGAGGGCTCCATCACCGGTCTGATCGGGCCCAACGGGTCCGGCAAGACCACGATCTTCAACCTGATCGACGACACCATCCACGCCGACGCCGGTCAGATCTGGCTCGCGGGTGAACGGATCGACCGGCAGCCGCCGTGGCAGCGCGCCCACGGCGGGCTCGGCCGCACGTTCCAAATCACCCGGCTGTTCCGCGAGATGACAGTGCTCGAGAATGTCGTCGCCGCCCAGCGCTCCTTCTCCTGGAGTCAGCTCGGCCGGATCGCGGTCAGCGGCGCCGAGGCGATGGCCGCCGAGGAGCTACTCGAATATGTCGGCATGCGGGCCTTCCGCGACCAGAAGGCGCGGGCGCTCTCGTTCGGGCAGCAGAAACTGGTGGAGCTCGCCCAGGTGCTGATGCTCGACCCGCGGATCATCCTGCTCGACGAGCCGGCCGGTGGAATCAACCCGGTGCTGATCGACCGGATGGCGGAGATGATCCGCGAGCTCAACTCCTACGGGAAGACGTTCCTCATCGTCGAGCACAACATGCCCTTCGTCCTCGGGCTCTGCGATCCGGTCCATGTGCTCGGCCGTGGTCGCACGATGGCCACGGGTACCCCACAGGAGATCCAGAACGACCCCGCGGTGATCGACGCCTACTTGGGGGACGACTTCGTCCTCGAGGGCACCGAGCCGCCCCGTCCGATGATCGAGGACAGGGCGACCAAGTCATGAGCGCGGACCTGCTGCGTATGTCCGGGATCGTGGCCGGCTACGGCGGCGGCGACGTGCTCCAGGGCGTCGACATCACCGTGCTCGAGGGCACGGTCGCGTGCATCGTCGGCCCGAACGGCGCCGGGAAGTCGACCGTGTTGAAGACGGTCAGCGGTCTGCTGCGTCCGCGGCTCGGCGAGATCCACCTGGCCGGTGAGCGGATCGACAACTGCTCGGCGGCGGACATCCTCGGCCGTGGCATTTCCCAGGTGCCGCAGGCGGACGCGCTGTTCCCGAGCATGAGCGTGCGGGAGAACGTCCTTCTGGGCGCCTACATCATCCGTCGCCAAAAGGCCCTGGTGCGTGAGCGCTACGACCAGGTGGCCGAGCTGTTCCCGATCGTCGCCGAGCGCGCCGACACCAACGCCGGCAACCTCTCCGGTGGCCAGCGCCGGATGGTGGAGTTCGCTCGTTCCCTGATGCTCGACCCGGTCCTGTTGCTGCTCGACGAGCCGTCCCTCGGCCTCGACCCGAAGGCGCTGCGCACTCTCTACGACTCCGTGATGGTGCTCAAGGCGAGCGGCAAGACGATCCTCGTCGTCGAGCAGAACGTCCGATTCGGCATGCGCCTGGCCACCCACGGCATCGTGATGGAGAGCGGAAAGGTGATCACGCAGCGCGACGCCGCCTCGCTCATCGACGACCCCGAGCTGGCCCAGATGTATTTCGGCGGCCAGGCCACATCCACTACTGCGTGACCGGCCGCGCAACCTGTTGGTCGGGGCCAGCGTCTCGTCAGGAACGTGGCAGCGACTGGCACACACAATCGCTTGCTGTAGCGACGCCAATACCGTGGGTCAAGATTGCTGTGTGTTGGCCGTGAGGATGCAGAAACGCCTGCGAAGGTACGTCGCGCCGCTTATGTTGCCTCGCAGATGTCGGGACGAATCGGGGGTTCTTGTAGTGGTGACACGAAGATGGGCGCAACGGAGTGCTGCGGGCGGCGCGGCGGTAGTAGCACTGTTGACTATGGTGTTCACGGGCAGTGGCCAGGCCTTCGCTGCGGCGGGGACGTCGGTGTCGACGGCGCCCGCTAGCTATACGCCGTACCTGGACCCGAACGTCGGTGGCCAGAATGTCCATCAGATCGCTCAATGTGGGTCGACGATGTATGCGGTCGGGACGATCAGCTCGGTCAAGCAGGCCACCTTGACGTACACACGCGACAATGCGTTCTCGTTCTCGGCAACCAACGGCACTGTGACCGGCTGGAATCCTGACGTCAACGGCCTAGTCAGCGCGATCACGTTCTCGCCCGACTGTTCGACTGCGTACCTTGGTGGCAGGTTCACTTCTGTGCACGGCACTACAGTCAAGGACCTTGTCGCCGTGGACACCTCGACCGGCGCCGTGATCGACGCCTTTGCGCACCACGCAGCCGCGCAGGTGGTGACTTTGCAGTACGTCAACGGTCAGGTCATCGCGGGTGGCCAGTTCAACACCATCAACGGGGCGAGCCGCACACAGCTCGCCAGTCTTGAGCCGTCGACGGGCAAGGTGACCGGCTATGTGAATCTGGCTTTCAGCGGCCAGTACAGCGGCAGCAGCCTGCCTACGAAGGTCTACAACTCGCAAGTAAGCAACGACGGCACACGGATGCTTGTCGAAGGCGTGTTCACCAGCATCGACGGGCAGCCACGCCAACAGATCGCGATGCTCGACCTCAGCGGCTCAACGGTTGGCGTCGGCGCGTGGCACGCCACCGAGTTCGACAACGCCTGCGTCACCAATGAGGCGCTCTACGCCAAATCGGCGACGTGGGGGCCGGGCGATTCCGCGGTCTATGTCGCAACCACCGGCTACAAACCCAACGGAGGCTCGACCTCCGCGCCCCGCAGCGGACTCTGCGACGCCGTGTCGAAGTTCCCCGCCAGCAACTCGACAGTGACACACACCTGGATCAACTATGCCGGTTGCGACTCCCTCTACAGCGTCGCCGCCGACTCCGACAACGTCTACATCGCCGGACACGAACGCTACGCGGACAACCCGAACGGCTGCGACTCCGCCGGACCCGGAGCGGTGTCGCGTCCAGGTGTCGGAGATATCGACCCCGTCAGCGGCCTGGCGACCAGCTGGAACCCCACCCGATCACGCGGCCACGGCGCCGAAGACCTGCTCCTCACCTCTGCAGGACTATGGATCGCATCCGACAACGGCAACGGCACCTCCCAACAATGCGGCGGGTTCAGCAAACACGGCGGCATCTGTTTTCTCCCCAACTGAACCGGGCACCGTAAAGTGTCCCGACGAACTCCCTGACTGCGCCAACCGAGACCTCCAGTATGGATCTCCGGCAAACAGCTTGTGCGACGGCACCGCGACCAGGTGACCGGCGCGCCGTCCTCGTCGAGCCGACGGCGCGCGGCTCCGGCACACACGACGTCATGCACATCGCCGAGACCGAGCGAGTCTTCGATCGACTCAGCGAGCGTGAGCGGGACCACCTGGCTCGCGTTCATCCGCGGGGTCGGCCAGCACGTCGCGCCAGGAGTGCCGTGGGGCGTACCCGAGCAGGTCGCGTGCCCTGTCGATGGCATAGAAGGTTTCGTTACGGCCCATCTCCCGCCGCACCTCCACCCCGTCATAGAAGCGGTCCCGGATTTCCTGCGTCGTGGCGGCCACCGACATGTCGGCATTGGCGACGTTGAAGATCTCGTAGCCCAGCCCATCGGTTTCGAGGCAGCATTGCACTGCCTGGCCCAGGTCGCGGGCGTCGATGTAGGCGAACAGGTTGCGGCGGCGAAGCGACGGATCGGCGAGGAAGGGAGGGAACATCTCCGCGTACTCGTGCGGCTCGATGACGTTGTTGATCCGCAGGCCGTACACGTCCGCCCCGGTGCGGGCCTGGAAGGAGCGCGCCGTCGCCTCGCCCGCGACCTTCGACATCGCGTAGGCGTCCTCGGGGATCGTCGGGTGGTCCTCGTCGACCGGCACGTACAGCGGGCGCCGCTCCCCTTGGGCGAAACAGATCCCGTACGTCGTCTCCGACGACGCGAACACGATCTTGCGCACCCCGAGCCGGGTCGCGGCCTCGAGCACGTTGTAGGTACTCAGGACGTTCGTCGCGTACGTCGAAGCGTCCGACGTGAGCAGAATGGCTGGTACCGCCGCGAAGTGCACGACAGCGTCGTAGGTGGGCTTCTCGGGCAGGTCCAGCTCGTCGAAGGTCGCCAACCCGGCCAGAGCCGAGTAGGTCTCACCTACATCAGTGAGGTCAACCCGGAGGTCGGCGACCCCTGGGTGCTTCAGCGGGACCAGATCGGCGTTGGTGACCTGATGTCCCTGCTCGGCAAGGTACGGAGCAACGTGTCTGCCGGCCTTGCCGCTACCGCCGGTGAAGAAGATGCGCATGACCTGCACTACCCGTGAAGCTCTTGGTCCAATCACCGCACCGGGGCACAGGGTCCGAGGTCGACGTTTGCACGGGGCGACGGGCCAGGTGCTGATGGTGTCCGCACCGGCGTCGAACCCTGCCGTGACCGCTCCTTGCGGAGCCGGACGATCTCGAGCCCCAAGCTCACAATCGGCAACGAGTTGACCGGCAGCCGTGACGTGACGTGGCACATTCGTGTGTGCTCAAACCGCGTGGCGGTGCTCTGGCGGCGACTGCCACGGCCGGGATGGGGTTTCGTACGACAGTGTGTCGCTTCAGCCGTTAGTAGTGTAACTTGATGGACATACCTGATCCCGACTGTCTCCGACAGTCGATCACTGTGAGAGTTGGCGGGCCATGGACCTATCTCTGCGACTGATTCTGGAGATCGTGGTGTCAGCGTGGTTGATGACGGCGATGCTGGTCGGGGTCATGTTCCAGGCTGCGAGTCGCCCGTCACCGGGATTTGCGCTGCCCCTGGTGGATCCCACGGAGGGCCCGTACCGGTTCGGCGTGGCGGCGTCCGTCACCGCTGCCGGTCTGGTTGTCCCGGCACCGCAGAGTGATCGAGTGACCGATCCGCTCGTCGACGCGGCGGTTACGTGTGGCCCGCGATCCGTAGCCGTGTAGTCCGCAGGTAAGGGCCCAGCCGAGCCGCGACTGGGGAGCACCGAGCGACGCCACCACCACTCGGTGACCGCGGC
>JAWWPH010000544.1:0-10205 GCA_033850875.1 Nocardioidaceae bacterium
GGTGCTGTTGACCGGCGGTGCTTCCACGCGCACGGAGCGGCCCTAGCGACCCCGGGCAGCGCTCGTCGCGACCGCTCACGACGATGTCGTCTGACCCACTGGCGACATGCGCAACACCTTGGTGAACGCGTGGCTCCACCGCCCGCTGCGCAGTGCCCTCCGCTGGACGTGTTCACGCTCGCGGACACCCCGAAGAACCTCGACTTCGTCCGCGGGGTGGCGCTGACCATGCGCGCTGCTTCCTGGATTCTCCGCGAGCGGGCGCCGATGGGACCGCAGCTCGACGGTGACCTCGCCCTGCTCGACGCTCGCAGGTTCGCCAACCGGCGATCGGTGTTCACCCGCAAGGGCTGGCGCCGCAGGTGGGGCGGGAACCGGTACCGGCTGACTGACGGGCACACGTCGAGCCGTTCAGATCTACGCTCGCGCTGAGCTGGGCATGACCTCGAGCTCGACCGGGGCGTGATCGGAAAGGAGCGTCCCGTCGACTCGGCGTCTGCGTTGTTCGGGCCAGGTACGAAGGTCGGAGGCAGCCGCGTCGCGGACGAGGATGTGGTCGATGCCCGGTCCGGGTGCGGAGTAGCGCCGAGCGGCACCGGTGAGCACCGCGAGGGCACGCGACCGCCCCGCTCTCAGGTTGAAGTCGCCGGCGAGAACGACGACGTCGTCGGGGCGTGCGACGGACTCCGTGAACCGTGCTGCGGCGAGCAGCTCGTCGTCGGGTATCCGGCTGTCGCCCGCATACCCGGTGCAGTGCGTGTTGGCGATGAGGAGGTGCCGACCGTCGATGCGGAGGCGGACGACTTGCACGATGCGCGCCTCTTTGGCCCACGTCCATCGCGCCGTCCGGTCGAGCCCGAGCAGTCTGGCTCTGCGCGCCCGGTACGCGCGCGGGTTGAGGCGGTGGACGTAGTGGGCGGTCAGCTGAGACGGGTCGGCGAGCCAGATGCCGACACCCTGACCGGCGACGCCGCCGCGAATGATCCCGTGGTGAGCCGCGGTGAGTACCCGACCCACCTCCGTACCCAACGGCGGTCGCGAGGCGAGGTCGCCGACTGTGAACCGGTCGAGTGCCCACGCGGGCACCTCCTGGGCGCACAGCACGTCGGGGCTGTCGGCAGTCGCGATCGCGATCATCTCGTCCAGGAAGCCGCGGCGCTGCGGCGGAGCGGTGTTCCCGTGGAACAGGTTCCAGCTCCGGATGAGCACTCGAGGACCATGAGGGTCGACGGCTGGGTCTCCTGATTCACGTAAGTGGGTCTCGACGTCTGGTGTCTTGTGCAACGATGCCCGGAACCGAGCCTGGTTGCGGTGTCGCGGCGGGTCGGAGGGTGCTCCAGCGAGTACCCGAACGTCTCTGGGGGCAATCATGACGATCATGCCGGTTCGGCGAGTATTCATGGGCTTTGCGGTCGCCGCCGCGGCGCTCTCTCTGGGCATGGGGGTAGCGACCGCTGGACCTGCGTCGCCATCGTCCCTCTCGAGCAGCGTCACGAAGCGGGTCGTCCCGGTCTTGGGATCGAAGAACCTGTATCCGGGAACCTACGACCGTGGCTGGGGCACTGCTCACCCGAGACGGATCTTCAACGGAGGCGACCCCTCCGGTCTGATCAGCCATGTCAGGTGGACACATTGGGGGGCGACCCGATCACACGCGTGGGGTAAGAACGCGATCTTCAAACCGTCGGGCGGCTACTACGCGAAGCGTGTCCGCATCGAGATCCGAGCCCTGGACCTTGGCCACTGCCGTCGAGGTAGCCACCTGGCCTACACGGGCATGAAAGAGCGCGAGCCGAAGCGCCCGGGTGGACCAGTCGGGAGCTGGTACGAGTTCGGCATCTGCTGAGCTCGGCCGACCCGCCACAGAAGCGTATTCGGGAATGCAGGTCAACATGCGCGAATGGACTGCGCGAAGCGGCGGCAGGCGTGGATCATGGAAGCATGCCCAGCGACCGCCGTCCCGGTGCCGGCACCGCAGACTGCAGTGATGCCCGACTGACGCTGGAGTTCGCGTATACGTCGTGGCAGCAGTCGTGTCGTAACCTGTACACGATCGAGCAGGCCTGCCGCCGACCGCGCGGTCACGAGGGCGAGCATGCGGCCGGTTACGGCGCGGCCCGCTCCAGGTGGGTGCAGTAACCCCCACCGAACCCGGAAGCTCGGCGGCGTCAACCGCGAGGAGCTCCGATGCCACGCCCGACTCGAGTCGCCCCCGGTCCTGGTCAGGAATCCGTCTGGGACTACCCGCGACCGCCGCGACTCGAGCCCACGACCGCCCTCGTCGAGGTGGTTCTCGCAGGACGTACGGTGGCTCGCACCAGCCAGGCCCTGAGGGTGCTGGAGACCAGTCACCCGCCCACGTACTACCTCCCGGCTGACGCCTTCGAACCGGGGAGCCTGCGACCGACAGCAGGTCAATCGGTGTGCGAGTGGAAGGGGGTCGCCTCCTACTTCGACGTGCTCGCAGGTACGACGGTGGCGCCCCGTGCGGCGTGGGGCTACCCGCAGCCGTCACCGGCGTTCGCGCGGCTGACCGACCATGTGGCCGTGTACCCCTCGGCAATGGACGCGTGCACCGTCGACGGCGAGCTGGTCGTCTCGCAGCCCGGCGACTTCTACGGCGGGTGGATCACGTCTGCCGTGGTCGGCCCCTTCAAAGGTGACCCCGGCACCCGGTTCTGGTGACCCGACCTCGGCATGTGCGCGTGCCGGCGGCTGTGTGGACACAATCGAACACAGGTTCGTAAACTGTCGGCGCGGTGGCCTAGATTTCGGTTCATGGCGACACTGACCACAGAGCCTGAGCCCACTTCAGCGCAGGAGGAAACCACAGCGCTGCTGCAGTCGTGTCTGTCCCAGATCGGTGCGGCCTTGGGTGACGGGGTGGACGGGGGCTGCGGCCCCTTGAGTGAGGCGGAGCTGCGGGGTTGTCTCGACGCGGCATGGCGTGCCAAGGCTGGCATCGACGAGGTCTTTGCGCGGCTGGTGGTCGAGGCCGAGGCGCGGGGACTGCCGGGCGATGACGGCGCGTCGAGCACTCGGGCGTGGCTGGGGTGGAAGTGGCGGATGTCGCAGCGGTGCGCGGGGGCGGTCGTGGCGTCGACGGCCGCGCTGTCGCCACGGGTGGCCGCGACCGGCTCCGCGTGGGCGTGCGGTGAGGTCTCGGCGGAGCAGGCGGCGGTGATCGGGTCGACGATCGGCGGGCTGAGCGGCGACGTCGACGACGTCCGGTGTCGCCGCGCGGAGGCGATTTTGATCGACCGGGCACACGAGCTGGGCTTCCGGGAGCTGCGGGTTCTCGCGAACCGGGTGATCGAGGTGGTCGACCCCGACGGCGCCGATGCGCGCATCGGTGCTGCCCTGGAGGCCGAGGAGAAGCAGTCGATGCAGGTGACGTCGCTTCGCCGGTACCGCCGCGGCGACGGGACCACGACGTTGACCGGTCGGGTTCCGGACCTGCACGCAGACCTGCTCTACCGGGTGCTCGGCACGCTCGCCGCTCCGCGACGCGTCCGCACCAACCGCGGCGGAACCGACACCGCAGCGGCAGCGTGCTCAGACGCCGCAGCCTCCTGCAACCCCGACGCCGGGACGGACATTGGTCCGGGTCCGGGTGGCGGATCTGTGTTCGATCGAGACGGGGACCACTGCGACGCCGAGGTGGGGCCGTTGACCGCCGCGCAGCGCTACGGCCGGGCGTTGTGCGAGCTGATCGAGCACCTCCCGACCGACGCGCTCCCGGCTCTTGGAGCCGTGAACGCGACGGTCGTGGTGACGGTCGCCAACGACCGTTTGACGTCGGGGCTGGGGGAGGCCGTCTTGGACACCGGTGGGCGGATTTCGGCCGGGCAGGCGCGCCGGCTGGCCTGCAACGCCCGGCTGCTGCCGATGGTGCTCGGCGGCGACTCGGTTCTCCTCGACCAGGGGCGCAGCCGCCGCCTGTTCGATCGGCATCAGCGTGTCGCGCTCACGGTACGCGACCGGGGCTGCATCTGGCCGGGATGCGACCGCCCTCCCGCGTGGACCGAAGCCCACCACATCGTCGCCTGGTCGCGTGGCGGGGGTACTGATCTCGCCAATGGATGCCTGCTGTGCTCGTTCCACCACCACCTGCTCCACAAGGGTGACTGGGCTGTCCGGATGGCCGTCGACGGTATCCCCGAAGTCCTCCCACCGCACCGCATCGACCCCCGTCGCACCCCGATCCGACATCAGCGCTTCGGATCACCCGCTACCCATGGGCCTGGCGGACCCCAGCCGTGAGCGGTCGCGGTCGAGCAGCTCCTGGCGCTGGGTCGTCAGGGTCACGGCGACCGGGGATGTCAGCCGGCAGCCCCGACGTGGTGCTCCGCGTCCGACACCTCGTTCAGCCAGTGTGTTGCTCCTCCTGCGGTCACGGCGAGATGCACGAACGCCGAGGTCGTCGTGGCACCGTGCCAGTGCGGTACGCCCGGCTCGACGTGCCACCAGTCACCCGCACGCAGGGTTCTCGGCGCGGCGAGCCCCTCCCACGCCACGACACCGATGCCGTACACGGCGATGATCGCCTGCTCACGCTCATGGATGTGCCAGTACGAGCGGGCTCCGGGCTCGTAGAGGAACCGCGATCCGGCCAGGTGCTCGGCGTCGGCGGGCCGGATGAAATCGGTGCGCCATACCCGCCCGGTGAAGTTCGCCGAATCCGCCAGGGTCGAGGGCGTCGAGTGCTCGGGAGCTACCTGCATACGAGGCACTCTAGGGCTGGCGGTGTCGACCGGCAGCCGGGCTCGGGAGGAGTTGACGAGCCTCCCAGCGCCTACTACATTATCGATAATCTAGGAAACGTGTGAGCGCCGTCACACAGAGGGAGACTGCCCGATGACCGAGCCGATTGCCACATTCTTCGGAGACGATGAGTTCCCCATCACCTGGGAGGACGGGCAGCGGGACCTGCTGTGGGTGCACGACGACCTGCACATTCCCAACCCGATCTCGCCCATGTACGCCGACATCGGCGGCTGGTGGCTCAAGTGCGACTACATGTTCCGGCGCTTCGGCACACCCTTCGCGTCGGACTGGGTCGCGAAGATCATCAACGGCTACGTGTACACCGCGGCCATCCCGGCACAGAAGGGTCTCAGCGCCGAGGCGTCGGAGTACGGTGCCCGGTACACGCCGCGTACGCCCCTCGATGACAGTTACGCCGCCGACATCGGTGGCTACCTCGGGTGGACCCTTCCCTACTACGCCGAGAACTTCCTGTACTGGTGGCGCGACCGGCTCGTCCCGGAGATGAGCCGCAACTTCGAGCGGTTCGACACCTACGACTACGACGCGGCGAGCCTCGTCGAGCTGGCAGTCCTGCTCGAGGACGCGATCGACATGCACGACCGGCACTGGTCGATCCACTGGGTGCTCAACTTCGCCCAGTTCTCCTCGACCATGAACCTGACGGCTGTCGTCAACGAGGTCAAGGGCGACGCCGATCACAGTGCTCTGCTGGGCCGTCTGCAGTCCTCCACCGTCAACCGCAACTGGGACTCCATCGAGGAGCTCTGGAACATCAAGGAGAAGATCAAGACCGACCCCGACGGCGCCGTCGCCAACGCCTTCCACAAGGCCACCGCCGGTGACGTCATCAAGGAGCTCGAGTCGTCCGAGGCCGGGCGGACGTTCCTGAGCCAGGACATCGAGAGCTACTCACGCGAGTTCGGGTTCAAGTCGATGTTCGCCCACGAGTTCTCGTACAAGACGTGGCGGGAGAACCCGGCGCCGGTGATCGAGGCGATCCGGGGCTACCTGGAGGTCGACTACGACTACCCGGCCGAGATCGCGGCCGTGGCCAAGGACCTCGAAGCCGCCAAGGCCGAGGTCATGGACGGCGTACCGGAGGGTGAGGCGCGGGAGAAGCTCCAGCAGGCGCTCGACCTCAGCTTGCGGATGAACCCACTGACTCCCGACCACCACTTCTACATCGACCAGGGCACCAACGCGCGCGTCCGCATCGTCTTGATCGCCATCGGGAAGAAGCTGGTCTCCGAGGGCAAGCTCAACGACCCCGAGGACGTGATGTACCTGCGCTACAACGAGCTTCGGACGCTGATGGCGGGAAGCAACAGCTTCGACGCCGAGGATCTCGTCGGCGACCGTCGAGACGCCAGGGAGGAGGCGTACGAGCTGCGTCCGCGTGACTGGGTGGGCACTGCCACGGAGGAGAACGTCGCGTTCCCGTACCTGTCCCTGTGGGCATTTCCCGAGAAGCTCTACCGCAAGCCGTCCACCACGGAAGGCGAGATCCAGGGCCTGTCCGCGTCGGTCGGCGTCATCGAGGGGCCCGCGCGAGTCGTGCTGTCGCCGGAGCAGTTCTCCGAGGTGGAGAAGGACGAGATCGTCGTCTGCCGCATGACGAGTCCGGCGTGGGTGGTGCTCTTCACGAAGATCGGTGGACTCGTGACGGACGCCGGCGGAATGGCATCGCACCCGGCTGTCGTCTCACGCGAGTTCGGGATCCCCGCCGTGGTGGGGACCTCCGATGCCACTCGTCGGATCAAGACCGGGGACCGTGTCCGGGTCAACGGCGCCACGGGGGTCGTGCAGGTCCTCTCATGAGTCTCGAACGCACGGTGATGCGTGAGCAGATAAAGGAGCTCATCATCCGACGGATCCTCGACGGCTCGTACAAGCCGGGCGAGCGCATCGTCGAGCTCCAGCTCGTGCACGAGCTTCAGGTGAGCCAGGCACCGGTACGCGAGGCGCTCAGGGACCTGCAGGCGATGCGCTTCATCGACACCGAGCCGTACAAGGGGGCCCGGGTCCGTGCACTCAGCCGGGCAGAGCTAGCGGAGAGCTACCCCGTTCGGGCCATGCTGGAGGAGCTGGCCGGCCAGCTGGCAGCCCCTCGGGCCGACGCCGAGCTCCTCGGTCGGCTGGGTGCCGAGCTGCAGAGCATGCGCACGGCGGCACGCCGCCACGACCAGCACGCCCTGCTGATGGCCGATGCACGCTTCCACGAGCTCATCGTCCAGACGGCAGGCAACAGCGTGCTGCTCGACACCTGGAGCTCTCTTCGCATCGAGGCGTTCACCTTGGTGAGCATGGTGACGTCGAACCTCGACCTCGTCGCGATCGCCGACGCGCACCTTCCCATCCTCGACGCTCTTCGTGGGGGCGACGCCCACCTGACCGGGAAGGTGATGCGTGAGCACATCGCCACCTTCGCCGACCACCTCCTGACGGGAGTCACGACATGACCGACACGCCTCTGGTGCTGCCGTTCCACGACGAGCGTTGCCGAGACGTCAGCCTTGCCGGAGGCAAGGGCGCCAGCCTCGCCGCCATGACCCACAACGGTCTTCCGGTTCCACCGGGCTTCGTGATCACGTCGCGGGCCTTCGCCGAGGCCGTCGACGCCGACGCGCTGTTGCGTCACATCCAGCAGCAGGATCTCGACGGTGCCCGCGCCGTGGTCGCCCGTACCGAGCCGCCGCGTGACCTGATCCGGCGGCTGTACGACGACCTGCCCGAAGGCTCGGTGGCCGTGCGCTCGTCCGCGTGCGCCGAGGACGGCGACGACGCGTCGTACGCAGGTCAGCAGGAGACCTACCTGTTCGTGACGACGTTCGACGAGGTGATCCACCGCGTCGTCGACTGCTGGCTGTCGTTCTTCAGCGAGCGGGCGATGTTCTACCGACAGCACAAGGGCTCCCTCGACGACATCCAGATGGCGGTCGTGGTGCAGCGCATGGTCGACGCGAAGAAGGCCGGGGTCATGTTCACCGTCGACCCTGTCACCGGGCGCCGAGACCGGCTCGTCGTCGAGGCAGCGTTCGGCGTCGGCGAGCACGTGGTCTCCGGCGAAGTCACGCCGGATTATTACGCTCTTGACAAGAAGGGAACCGTGAAGAAAGCACGGATTGTCGACGAGCAGGTCATGAGTGAAGCCGAGCTCGCGGAGCTGGTGAAGCTGGGGCTGCACCTCGCCGATCTGAACGGTGGTCCGCAGGACATCGAGTGGGCGTTCGACGACACCGGCCTCTACATGCTGCAGTCCCGTCCCGTCACGACCGTCTGACGACCCCGACCGTGCGCGCCGCCAGGGCACGTACGCCGCGGCCGCCGAAGATTCCCCGCCATCCAGGAGGCCCGACGTGAAGTTCGTGACGTACGAGTCGAGCGGGATAGCGCGGGTCGGCTACCTCGACGGTGACGACGTCGTGGACGCCGGCTTCGACGGCGACATGGTGGCGTTCATCGAGGCCGGCGCACCGATGGGCAGGGGCCGGCGAGTGCCCGACGCCCGGCTTCGCGCCCCGCTTCGCCCGCGGACCATGAGGGACTTCCTGGCCTTCGAGGGTCACCTGAAGAATGCCTTCGCGGGCCTCGGACAAGCCATCCCCGACCAGTGGTACTCCGTCCCCGCCTACTACAAGGGGTTGCCCGACACCGTCATCGGGCCCGGCGACGAGATCCCGTGGCCCGCGTATACGCAGAAGCTCGACCACGAGCTGGAGCTCGCCGCGGTCATCGGCACTCCGGGGAAGGACATCTGCGCGGCGGACGCTTTGGACCACGTCTTCGGGTACACCATCTGGAACGACCTGTCCGCTCGTGACGTCCAGAGCATGGAGCTGCCGGTCGGGATGGGACCGGGCAAGGCCAAGGACTGGGACGGCTCCAACGTCCTCGGCCCGTGCCTGGTCACCGCCGACGAGATCGATCCCCACGACGTGGATCTCAGCGTCTGCGTCAACGGGGAGCGGTGGGGCGGTGACAACACTCGCGCCATGCACCACAGCTTCGAGGACATGATCGCCTACGCCTCGCAGGGCCTCACCCTGCGGCCCGGTGAGCTGCTCGGCTCCGGTACCGCCACGGGTGGCTCGGGGCTGGAGCTGGACCGCTGGCTCTGCCCGGGGGACCTCATCGAGATGCGCGCCGACGGCGTCGGCATCCTGCAGAACCGGGTCGGGCGCAAGCCCACCTGACACCACGATCGCCGCAAGCACGAGCCTGCAGCCCCGACGAAGGAGAAGTGACCATGGCATTTGTCGTAGCAGCCATCTGGAAGGCGAAGGAAGGCGAAGACAAGCGCGTCGAGGAGACCATCCGGAAGCTGACCCCGCTCTCGCGAGCCGAGGAGGGCAACCTCTACTACCAGGCGCAGGTGTCCCCGGACGACCCTCGCACCTTCTTCCTCTACGAGCAATACGTCGACGAGGCGGGGTACGAGACGCACAAGGCGACTCCGTACTTCCAGGAGAACGTCTTCGGGTACATCCTCGAGTACCTCGAGGAGCGCTCCGTGAAGACGTACCGGACGATCGATGTCTGACCTGGCCGCCCGCGTCCTGCTCCTGCGGCACGGGGAGGTGGCCTCACATCGCGGCGACGTCCCCGTGACCGAGGAGGGTCTCGCACACGCTGCGCGCGTCGGCAAGACCCTCGCCCACCAGATCGACGGGCCGGTGACGGTGCTGTTCGGCGGGACGCGTCGGACTCGGGAGACCGCCGACGCGATCGTCCGCGGCATCGGGGACCCTGACCACATCAGTGGACCGCTGGACAGCTTCGCGCTTCGCAACCCTGACATGTACGTCGCCGGCACCCGCGTCAACATGGTCAGCTCAGCGGAGTCGCTCGCCGAGCAGGTACCGGGCATGACCGCCGAGCAGGCTGCGGGCAACCAGTGGTGGAGCTCCTTCTTCGTCGCCCCGGACCGGATCGGGTGGTGGCTGGGGCAGGACGATCCACCGGGGGAGACCGCAGCGGACCTCCGCCTCCGCGTGTCGCGGTTCGTGCGTACCGTGTCCGACCCCGGGCCTCTGCAGGGGCGGCTGGTGGTCTGCGTCACCCACTCGCCGGTACTGAGAGCGGTTCTGCTGGGCGCGACCGGTACGGACCCAGGCGAGCCCGCCTACGTCACCGGAGCCGAGATCATGGTGCCGACAGATTCCCCGATCACCATCCGGCCGTACGACCCGCTGAGCGCCTGAGGAGGGGGCATCCGCCCACTTCCGGGTCGATCACGTTTCCGACGGGCCGCCGGCGCTTCGGTAGTGGTAGGCGCAGATCTCCTTGAACCCGGCCTGCCGGTACAACGCGAGCGCAGCGTCGTTGTCGCGCTCCACCTGGAGGTACATACGGCCGGCTCCGCGGTCGTCGGCCCACTGAGCCAACGAGGCGAGCACGCTGCGGGCGGCTCCTTTCCCGCGAGCCGCCGGCCGGGT
>JAWWPH010000040.1:0-3110 GCA_033850875.1 Nocardioidaceae bacterium
CCCGTCGACGAAGCAGCGGTGGAACCAGTCGGTGAGCGCCTGCGGGCTCCACCCCCGCTGCAGCCCGTAGTTGCCGAGGACCATCAGCCGCGGGATGTGGTGGGTCCAGCCGGAGTCGCGGACCTGAGCGAGCACGGTGGACAGGCATCGCGCCTCCACGGCATCGGCGTCGAGCTCGGCGTTCCAGCGCGGAAGGCCGCAGTCGGCGTCGAGTGCGTTGTGCTGCCGGTAGCCGGGGCCGAAGTGCCAGTAGGTGTGCCACACGTACTCGCGCCAGCCGAGGACCTGACGGACGTACCCCTCGACGCTTCGTAGCGGCGCCGCGCCGGTCAGGTAGGCCGCTTCGGCGGCCCGTACGCACTCCATGGGGTCCAGCAGGCCCAGGTTGAGCGGTGCGGACAGCAGCGAGTGCGCCATCGTCGGGTCCTCGGCGAGCATCGCGTCCTCGAACGGGCCGAAAGCAGGCAGCCGGTCCTCGACGAAGTGCCGAAGCGCGGTCAGCGCCTCCTCACGGGTGACCGCGAAGCGGCGCGGGCCGTCGCGACCGACGGTCCGGATCGATCCATCGGCCTCCCACGCGTCGAGGTCGCGGCGCACCTGCTCGTCGATCTCGTCCTCGTCAGGCTGCCAGGCAGCTACCACGCCGAGCCGGCTCGCGCCGCGCGGTGGCCGCTCCCGATTGTCCGTGTCGTAGTTCCACCGGCCGGAGATCGGCTCGCTGCGCTCCATGAGAACGCCGTGCCGGCGCCGCTGCTCGCGGTAGAAGTCCTCGAGGAGGAGCCGACGCCGGCCCTCGGCCCAGCCGGAGAAGTCCTCACGCGACAACGTGAAGCCTCGTGCCGGGAGCACCTCTACACCGTCGAGGCCACGAACGAAGCGATCCGCCCGCTGGGAGGTGGGAGCGCACACCGAAACGGGCTCACCCAGCGCGCCCAGGGCCTGCCGGTACGTCTCGACCTGTGCGAACCGCGCCCGCTCCCCCAGCTCCGCGGCGCGGTGACGCAGTGCGGACAGCACCAGATGGGCCTTCTGGCGGTGGAACGTGCGCCGCTGCAACACGGACCTGGCCTCGATGAGAAGCACCGCCTGGTCGCCAGAGTCCAGGAAGTGCGGTCCCAGCTGGTCCGCGAAGAGCCAGCGTCGAAGTCGTGTACCCGTCATTCAACCTCCGTGCAGCGCGCCGACGCCGGGTGCCCGATCTCCCACCACTTGGAGGGCGACACTCCCGTCGCCGTGCTGGTCGTCATCCGCGCTACCCCCGTAGGCCTGGGGCTGTCCGGTGCCCAATGAGGTGCGGATTATCCGGCCCGTACGCGCTTTGCGTAAGGCTTTGAGATAGGGGGCTTCCTCCGGACGCCGCAGACACTGGCCTGCCCCCCAGTGGCGAGTGCGGAGCGCGACCTCCGCAGCCATGTGAAAGGGCAGCCCTGCCTCGGGGCAACCGCACTCCACGACCCAAGGCCAGTCGATTCTCGAGGCTCGTCTGCGCGTCGATGATCGCGCTCGGGGGTCCCACGGCCACACTAGTGGCACGGGGCTGACGCAGGAGGAGCAGATGGCGCAGCACACACCCGTCGAGGACGTGGGAGACGACGCACGGCTCTCGAGCCTCGGCTACAAACCGCAACTGAATCGGGTGCTGAGCCCGTTCGCGAACTTCTCGGTCGCCTTCACCTACCTGTCCCCCATGGTCGGCATCTACTCCCTATTCGTCCTGGGCGTAGCGGCCGGCGGCCCGGCCTACGTCTGGCTGACCTGGGTCCCGGTGGCCGGGATGCTGCTGGTGGCGCTCGTGTTCGGAGAGCTGGCGAGTCACTATCCCGTCGCGGGCGCGCTGTACCAGTACAGCAAGTTCTCGGTGGGCCCGACCTTCGGATGGTTCGTCGGTTGGTTCTATGGCATCGCGCTGCTGATCACGGTGGCGGCAGTCGACACCGGGGTCGTCGGCTACGTGACGTCGCTGGCACACAACTGGTTCGGGTGGAACCTGGACCCGACGAACCACCTGACGCTGCTGTGGATCACCGGGGGCCTGGTGATCATCCAGACCATCCTGAACATCACCGGCGCCACGGTGATGGGGCGCGTCGCGCAGTTCGGTGTGTACGTCGAGATCGTCGGCACCCTCGGCATCGCACTGATCCTCGCGATCGACGGGTTCCACCACGGGATCGGGTTCCTGTTCAGCACACAGGGCGCGGAGAACCCGGGTACCAACGCGCTCGGCTTCGACTTCGGTGGCAACTGGCTGCTCGGTGCAGCCCTGATCGCGGTGCTCGCGCCGGTGTACATCTTCTACGGCTTCGAGTCCGCCGGTGACATCTCGGAAGAGACGAAGGACGCCGGCGTCAAGGTGCCACGATCGATGCGGCAGGCGCTGATCTGGGGTGGCGTCGCATCGTTCGTGCTCACCGCGGGGCTGCTGCTGGCGATGCCCGGCGGCAAGGACCCGGTGGGCCAGACGGTGAACGGCGGTGGTGTGCCGTTCATCCTCGCCGAGCTCCCGAGCGGCCTGCAGGACTTCCTGCTGCTGCTGATCATCCTCGCGTTCTTCTCCTGCGGCAGCTCGGTGCAAGGCGCAGGCAGCCGACTGGCGTTCTCGTTCGCCCGTGACGGCGCACTGCCCGCGTCGACATGGATTTCCAAGGTGAACCAGCGCTTTCGTACGCCGGTCAACGCTCTCGTCGCGGGTGCCGCGGTGACGATCCTGTTCGTGCTGCTGGTCTTCTACTCCCCCGCTCACGACAAGAAGATCCTGTTCATCACCTACCCCGCCAACATCAACGCCCTGGTGTCGCTGGTCTCCTTCGGCGTGAGCGGCATCTACCTGTCCTTCCTGCTCACCGTCATCGGTGCGCTCGTCGCGCGGTCGCGCGGCTGGATCCCCGAGGGCCGCTTCCGTATGGGCAGGTGGGGCATGACGGTGACAGTGCTGGCGGCGGTGTATCTCGGCCTGATGCTGGTCAACGTCGTGGCGCCGACCGGGCTGACCAGCCCGCGCGGCTACTTCAACCTCGACTGGATCACACTCGTGGTCATGTTCGTCGTCGCGGTCGTGGGTGCCATCGTGTTCCTTCTCGGGCGGCCTCAGAGGGAGATCAGCAGACACG
>JAWWPH010000053.1:0-11925 GCA_033850875.1 Nocardioidaceae bacterium
CCGAGCCGGCCCAGCTCCGGCGTGAAGACGCGCCCCCCGTTCCGGCGGGCGACCGCGTCGACGAACCGGACCAGCCCCGGGTCCTCGCCGAGCATGAAGAAGTTGAGCGTGGCCCCGTACCGCGTCAACGCGTCCACCTCCGCGACGGTGGCCCTCAGAGTGCTGGAGGTCGTCGGCCACCTGAAGAACGGTGTCCCGTCGCCGGTCAGGTGGGCCGTGGGCTCGCCGTCGGTGACGACCAGGACGACCGGCTCCGCGTCGGGGTGCCGACGGACGTGGCTCCCGGCCAGCATCAGCGCGTGCTGCAGATTGGTGCCTTGCACCCACTGTGGCTCGATCTCGGCCAGCCCGAGCGGCGTGAGCCGGCGCGCGAGCCGGTCGAACCCGATCACCTGCAGGGCGTCGTTGCGGAACTGCGTCGCGACGAGGTGCGACAGCGCCAGTGCCGTCTGCTTCATCGGGCCCCACCTGTCCTCCTGGAACATGGAGAACGACAGGTCGACGCACAACGCCACGGCAGCGGTGGTGCGTCGCTCGGTCTCGGCGACCGCGAAGTCCTCGACGTCCAGGCGCACCCCGTAGCCGCCGCGCGCAGTCTGGCGGGGAAGCGTGGCGGTACGCAGCACCGCATTGTGCACGGTCCGGACGGCGTCGATGGGGCGTTCGTCACCGAAGCTCCAACGCAGCATCGCGCCGGTCCGCTCGTCGGCGGCCCCGGTGCGCTGGTCGTCGTGGTCGCCGCGCCCGGCCGCCTCCAGGTCGGCGAAGATCCGGCGGAGCGCGGTCTCGCCCAGGCGCCGCAGCGCCTTCGGCGTCATCGCGATGCCGTCCCGGTCGCGGCTGACATACCCCTGCCGCTCGAGCTCGCGCTCCAGCTCACGGAGCGCCCGCAGATCCTGCACCGCCGAAGGGGCGAGCTGGCGCTCCATCGCATCCACGTCGATGTCGTCGAGGGTGGAGCCGGGGTAGTCCTGGGAGAGCTGGCTCTCCAACGCGTCGAGGTCCGCAAGATCGGCCACGGCGCCCACGGCCTGCCCGTACCCGAGGGGCTGGTCGCCGTCGATGTCGGCCGGCTCACCCTGGCCGAGCCCGGGGCGCAGCGCCGCCAGGTTGTCGTGCAGCTGGGCCAGCTGGCTCTCGAGGTCGAGATCGCCCAGCGCCTGGGACATCAGCTGCTGCAGCTCGTCGCGCTGCTCGCGGGTGAGCGACCGCATCAGCCGTTCGGCGGCCGCCTGCCTTCGTGCCAGCAGGTCGACCAGGTCGTCGGTGTCGGTCGGGTTCTCCGGGAAGAACTGGCCGTGCTTGTCCATGAACTCGTCGAACTGCCGGCCGGTGTCCTCGCCACGGCTGTGCGCCGCGAGCAGTGAGTTGAGGTCCTGCAGCATGTCCCGTACCTGCTGCATCGCCTCCGGGTCGTTACCGGACAGGGCGGACTTCATCCCGGCGAACTGGGCGTCGAGGACCTCACTGCGCAGCAACTGCTGGATCTGCTCGTACTGGGCCCGCGCCTCGGCGGAGTGCCACTCGTAGTCGGCCAGGTCGCGGACCGCGCCGGCCGTGTCGTCGGGCAGCGAGCCGAGCGACATCTCGGCCAGCCGAGCCTCGGCCGAGGGGTCCTCGGCGAGAGCGTCGCGTTCGGCTGCGAGGGCCTGGTCGAGCATGGCCCGGACCTGGTCGAGGGTGCCGGCGAGGTTGCCCCGTCGCCGTAGCTCCTTGCGGCGACGCCGTACCTCCCGCCTCAGCTCGTCGAGCCCGCGGTGGTCACCGGTCCCCCGCCGGAGGAACTCCTGCAGCGCCTCGCGCAGGCTGCTGCCTGCGAGCACGTCCGAGCCGATCTCGTCGACCGCAGCGCGGACGTCGAACGGCGGCTCCAGCGGGTCGGCGCCGCCACGCCAGCTGCCGTACCGGAACCTGCCCCCGCCCGATCCCCGTCTGCCCAGTGCCATGGCTCAGCTGCCGTACACCGTCACGCCGTCGACGGTCTCCTTCGACAGCCGCCGGGTCAGGTGCAGCCCCTCGAGCACGAGCTCGACCGCAGCGGCCACCTGACCCTGCGAGACGTTGTCCTCCTCGACGCCGAGCCGCTCCAGCACCACGGCCAGCCCGCGCACGCTCCCCAGCTGGTCGAGCAGGGCGCCGGCCGGCACGAGGGGTCCCGTCTCGACCATGTCTCCGGCAGCGAACCGATCGGTGAAGCCGGCCAGGTCGAGCCCCACCAGGTGCTCGCGGAACGTCGCCGCGGTGGCCACCCTGAGCAGATGCGCCAGTACCTCGTGCTCGCGGCCCTCCTCCCCCATCTCGAACTCGACCTTGCCCCGCAGTGTCGGCACGACGTCGGGGAGGTCGCTGATCCGGGCGACAGGTGCGACCTCACCGCGCCGGGCGGATCTGCGCAGCGCCGAGGCGGCGACGGCCTCGGCCGCGGCCACCCCGAACCTCGCTGAGACCCCCGAGCGCTGGTCGATGGCTGTCGACCCGCGCAGCTCGTACACGAACCTGGCGATGGTCTCGACGAGGTGGTCCGGCACCTCGGCCACCAGCTCGGCCTCCTGCCGGATCAGCGCCATCTCGTCGTCGATCTCGTCGAGGTAGTGGGTGCGGATCTCCGCACCGAAGCGGTCCTTCAGCGGTGTGATGATGCGCCCGCGGTTGGTGTAGTCCTCGGGGTTGGCCGATGCCACGAGCAGCAGGTCGAGCGGCAGCCGCAGCGAGTAACCGCGGATCTGGATGTCACGCTCCTCCAGCACGTTGAACAGTGCGACCTGGATGCGCTCGGCGAGGTCGGGCAGCTCGTTGATGCCGAAGATCCCGCGGTTGGACCGCGGCAGCTGGCCGTAGTGCACCGTCTCGGGGTCGCCCAGCGTACGGCCCTCAGCGACCTTGATCGGGTCGACGTCACCGATCAGGTCACCGACGCTCGTGTCGGGCGTCGCCAGCTTCTCCCCATACCGGCTGTCGCGATGCAGCCACGACACCGGGAGCTCGTCCCCGAGCTCCTCGGCGAGGCGACGGCAGCGTATGCACACGGGTTGCAGCGGGTCGTCGTTGATTTCGCAGCCGGCGACCACCGGCGTCCACTCGTCCAGCAGCCCCGCGATCGTGCGCATGATGCGCGTCTTGCCCTGCCCGCGCTCGCCGAGCAGCACGGTGTCGTGGCCGGCGAGGAGAGCGCGCTCCAGGTCGGGCAGGACGGTGTGGTCGAACCCCACGATGCCTGGGAACGGTGACCGCTGGTCCTGCAGGGCGCTCACGAGGTTCGCGCGGATCTCGGCCTTGACGGTGCGGTGTGAGTAGCCGGCCTCCATCAGCTCGCCGCGAGTGGCGATCGCCGGTGGAGCGGTGGCCTCGACAGAAGGAGACGCCATGCTGCGAATCTACGTCACCGTCCAAGGCTCGGGTCGCAGCGGGCCGGCCGTGCAGTGGCCGCCGCCACGGGCTCGGAGTAGCGTCCCGGCAGTTGCGCAGGTCCTCACGGGTCGTCGCTTCGAAAGGGACACCGATGACGGTTGACACAGTGCCCACGGGCAGAAGCGGGATCCGTCGGATCATCGCGCTCACGGCGGCCGCCATCGGGGTCATCTACGGCTACGACCTGGGCAACATCTCGGGTGCGCTGCTGTTCATCCCGAAGGAGTTCGACCTCACCACGTCGCAGACGGAGTCCGTCACGACGGTGGTGGTCGCAGGCTCGATCGTCGGTGCCCTGCTCGCCAGCAAGCTTGCCAATGCGATCGGCCGCAAGCTCACGATGATCGCGCTCAGCATCGGCTACGTCGTGTTCGCCCTGCTCAGCGCCGCAGCCACCGGCCTCGTCTTCCTCGACGTGTCACGGTTCCTGCTGGGGGTCACCATCGGCTTGTCCGTCGTGACCGCACCCATCTTCATCGCCGAGTCCGCCCCGGCCGCCATCCGGGGACGGCTGATCGTGACGTACCAGTTCGCCACGGTTCTCGGGATCGGGGTCGCCTACCTCGTGGACTACGCCCTGGCCGGCGGCGCGCACTGGAGATGGATGCTGGGACTCTCGGCGGCACCCGCGGCGCTGATCTGCCTCGTACTGCTGCGGGTTCCCGACACCCCACGGTGGTACGCGATGAAAGGACGCTTCGAGGAGGCCCGCGCCACCCTGCGCGTCACCGACCCGGAGGTCGACGCCGACGCCGAGATCCGCGAGATGCAGGCCGCACTCGAGAGCGAGCGGGGCGGTTCCGTCCGCGAGATGGTCCGCGTGCCGTACCGTCGCGCGACCATCTTCGTCCTCGTCCTCGGCTTCCTGATCCAGATCACCGGGATCAACGCCGTCGTGTTCTACACCCCACTGATCTTCGCCAAGATGGGCTACACGGGCAACGCGTCGCTGCTGCTGCTGCCGGCACTCCTGCAGTTCGCGTCGTTGGTCGCGACGACCGTCTCGCTGGGCGTGGTCGACCGGATCGGACGCCGGCCGACTCTGCTGACCGGGATAACGGCCATGATCCTCAGCAACGTCCTGCTCATGCTCGTCTTCGCCGGAGGGTCGATCAGCGGGATCCGATCGGCGCTCGGCTTCATCGGGATCTTGTTCTTCACGGCCGGCTTCAACTTCGGGTTCGGCTCCCTCGTCTGGGTGTACGCCGCCGAGAGCTTCCCGGCCCGGCTGCGCACGGCGGGTGCGTCGACGATGCTCGCTGCGGACCTGCTCGCCAACCTCATCATCGCGCAGTACTTCCTGAGCGCGCTCGACTCCCTCGGCGGCGTCAAGACGTTCGCCCTGTTCCTCGTCCTCGCCGTCGTCTCCTGGCTCTTCATCTACCGGTTCGCCCCGGAGACGAAGGGCCGCCAGCTGGAGGCGATCCACGAGTACTGGGAGAACGGCGGCGTCTGGCCCGAGACCGCCGACCAGGGCTCCCGGACGGCGTAGGTGCCGCCTCCGCCGCCCAGCAGGGCTGCACCCGACGCCGGCACGTCTGACGGCTGCGTCGTGGCGCTCGACCTCGGCGGTACCGAGGTCAAGGGCGCCCTCGTCGACCGGTCGGCGCGCCCCGTCCACGCGGAGTCGCGTCCCACGAACCGGGAGGCGGGCGTCGAGGCGGTCGTGGGTGCCGTCGAGGCGTTCGGGGCAGAGCTGGTCGAGCGTGCGGGACGCGATCGCGTCCGGGCTGTGGGCCTCGTCGTGCCAGGCCTCGTCGACGGCCGGAACGGGGTCGCCCGGTACTCGGTCACCCTGGGCTGGCGGGACCTGCCGCTGCGGGACCGGTTCTCGGCGAGTCTGGGCCTTCCGGTCGTCCTCGACCACGACGTCCGCGCCGGCGCGCTCGCCGAGGGTCTGCTGGGCGCGGCGCGCGGGTGCGGCGACTTCCTCTTCCTGCCGGTGGGGACCGGTATCGCCGGCGGCATGGTGCTCGACGGCCACCCGTACGCCGGCAGTGGTACGGCGGCCGGCGAGATAGGCCACACGCCTGTCTCGCCCGGCGGTGAGCGTTGCACCTGCGGCCAGTACGGGTGTCTGGAGGTGTACGCGTCGGCCGCGGGCGTGGTCCGGCGGTACCTCGCCGCGAGTGGGACCGCGGTCAGGGGGCCGGACGACGTGGTTCAGCGGGCGAGCTCCGGCGACGAGGTCGCGGCACGCGTGTGGAAGGAGGCGGTCGACGCGTTGGCGACCGCGCTCGCCTCGTACACGTTGCTGCTCGACCCCGACCTGGTCGTCATCGGCGGAGGCATGGCCGGGGCGGGTCGGGCCTTGTTCGAACCGCTCGGCGACCGCCTGCGGGAGAGTCTGGCGTGGCGCCCGCCGCCCCGTCTCGTCCCCGCCGAGCTGGGAGCCCGTGCTGGCTGTCTGGGCGCCGCCGTCGTCGCCTGGCGACTGGCGGGAGAGCCCGTCGAGGGCGACTCAGCCGTTCGTTGAGTGCGTGCGCTGACGTCGAGCGCACTCGTCGGCGCCTCCAGACGTTACGTGATCGGAAGTCGGAAATTGTCGACTTGATACTTTCCAACGTCGAAGCGGCTCGGCGCGGGGGCGCCGAGGCACCCACAGCCGCCGTCTACCGCGACACCCTCCGCCTGTACGTGCGGGGAACCGACAGCCGGATCTACGTCACCGCCTCCACAGGTAGGGCTTGCCCCTTTCGTGCGTTGCGCGGGCGAGGCGGACCTGAGTAGGTGGACGCCATCGGGCGGGACTCGGGCCCGACTGGCGGCGTTCGCTCATCAGCGAGCCCTCATCGCGCCAGGCGCGAGCATTGTGGCGAAACTCCCGCCACCGACTCCGACGACCCCACGCCGTCAACGAGTCACGGTCCTCGCCCGACGCAGTGAGCGCTGCTCGGCGCGAGCGATCACGTGAGGTGGTCGAAGTCGCCGCGGACCCACCCGATGTAGCGGTCCGCAGACCACCGGACCACCGCCTTCGCGTTGACCGTGACGGTGTGCCCGAAGTTGTCGTACAGCCGATCGAAGGTCAGCGACTCGACGGCGCGAGTGACCCGCTCGACGACGGCAGCGGAGAGGGGGATCCGGTTCGGATAGCTGCGCATCATCGTGGTCGACGTACGGTCCGGGTTGGCCTGGATGGTGTCTCCGCTGAGCAGGACGCCCTGTCCTTCGGCGCCCGCCGACCAGTGCGCGACCGCGCTGCCGGGGAAGTGTCCGCCGGGCTGGTGAAGGGTGAGGCCGGGAACGACCTCGTGCGGGCCGTTCCAGGTCGAGATGACGTCGTCGGGACGGCCGACCCAGGCGAGGTCGGGCTCGGACACCAGAACCGGTACCCCACCGAGCGCCCGGCTCCACTCCACCTGCACTCCGAACATGTGCGGATGGCTGGACGCGATCGCCGCCACCTCACCGTGCTCGCTCACCTGTCGCGCCCCGTCGTCATCGACGAAGCCCGGTGGGTCCCAGAGCAGATTGCCGTGCGGAGTCACCACGAGATGTGCCTGCTGACCGATGCCGACCCTCGGCTCGACGGTGAGCCCGAAGAGGTCCGGCTCGAGCTGGCGCAGCGCGGTGCGGTGGCCGGCGGCGGCGAGGTCCTCCAGTGTGGTCCACTGCTGGCCCTCGGCGGGCACCCACTGACGCTCGTCGGAGCAGATGGCGCAAACCTCGATCGCCTCGGCATGTTCGACGCCACAGGTCCGGCAGATCACCACGGCTGGCTCCTTCTCGGGTCGGGGGTGAGCACGGTCTCAGCACCTGGGCCGTCCCCCGGCCCTGGAGCCGAGGACAACCGGTCGACGAGACCATCACTCGGGCTTCGTACTCGTCGGCCCTGGCCGATCGCGGCCGAACAGCGCAGCTCGGCGGCTGCCCCGGGCGCTTGTCGACCGACTCTTCCATGACCGGGGCCGCTCGGCCATTCAGGGGCGGTGTCGCTGCCCGCGACTCAGCGCGCAGTCAGGCTCATGTCCACGGCGAGGACGCGGTGGTCGTTGTCCGTGTTGACGTCGAAGATGCGCTGCGCCACCGCCTTGATGGCGTTCGACCGGTCCCTGGGATAGAGGACGTAGTCGATCAGCCGGCCCCCTTTGGTGCCCTCGGAGGGCAGTCCCAGCGTCTCGTAGGACGTCTGCAGGCCCATCTTGTCGGCCGCCGCCCTCGGCGCGTCGGCGTACGTACCCTCGTCGGTGCGAGCGTCCCAGTTCATGTCCCCGAGTACCAGCACCTGGCCGCGGGGGGCGAACCGTGAGACCAGCACGGCATTGGTGGCCCACATCGCCCTCGTCACCTGCATCCGTTTACGGAGCGCGATGTTCGGCTTCCCCGCTCGTTCGATCGTCGCCGGGAAGTGGCTCACCAACGCGAAGATCCGGCGGTTCGACTCGAGGTGGAGGAACTGTGCCCACGTCACGAACTTCGCGTGCATATGGGCCGGGCCGGCACCACGTGGGCCGACGTACACCGCCTTCGTCGCTCGCAGTCGACCGTGGCGCATCAGCTGCAGGACATCGGTGCGCCACAGCAGCGCGGACGACGGCGCGCCCTTGGCGCCACTGGGCTGGACGTGGCCGATGTCGTGGCGTGACGTCCCGACGGCAGACTGGTGCCCGCCGACCTCGTTGAGGCCGAGCAGCTCCACGCCTGTGGCGAGGACCTTGTCGATGTCTGCTGCGATCGCGGCATTGTGCCGACGGTGGTGCACGTTCCAGGTGGCGACGGACAGCTGGCTCATCAGGGCCTCTCGGTCGGGGTCTCGGAGGGTGGGGGCGCACTGTTCGGGGTCCGACCGGCGATCAATCTAGGAGGTCGATGGGCCTCTGTCGATACCACTCATCGCGGTCCTGTTTCCCCGGACGGTCCAATGCTGAGCGGGCGGTTGTTGTCCTCGATGCAATTAGGTGCCGACGGGCGATAAGTCCCCCGAGCTGCGAACCCTGTGTGGGCCTGTTATCTACACTCCGTCAGATAGACGTGTCTGGCGACGATTTCTCGGAAATGACGCCGTCTGTTCTTGTCAAGATGCATTGAATTGCCTCGTATACGGGCATAATGGCGCGATGCTGGCTACACGTCGCGCGGGCGACAATCGGGTTGTTCCCCATCGCATCGGGCTGACGTCATGACCAGCGAGCGACGCGTCGGCATCACCAGGCTGGTGGCGATCGTCGCGCTCGTGGTTCCGACGGTCATCGGCGCCACCGCCACGAGCAGCCGCGCGGACGCCGGCGACACGCTGTGGACGACCGGGCTCGGTGCCGACGGCCAGTTGGGCAACGCGACGACCGCCAGCCGGACGACGTTCGGTCCGGTGCCAGGGCTCGACGATGTCGACGCGGTCACCGGCGGCCGCGAGCACCTCGTCGCGCTCGTCGGCGGTTCGGTCTGGACCTGGGGCGACGGCTCGAAGGGGGCGACCGGCCTGGGCAGCCTGACCGACCGCTCGACGCCCACGCGGGTGCCCGGGCTGAGCACCGTCACGTCGATCGCGGCAGGCCACTACCACACCCTCGCGCTCCTGGCCGACGGATCGGTGCGCGCGTGGGGGTTCAACGCGATGGGCCAGCTGGGAGACGGCACGCTCAAGAAGCGGTTGTCGCCTGTCCCGGTCAAGGGCTTGTCGAATGTCGTGGACATCGCGGCCGGCCGTGACATGAGCTACGCGCTCCTCGCCGACGGCACGGTGCGAGCATGGGGCGGCGGCGCCAACGGCGAGCTCGGGAACGGCACGAGGCCGACCAGCCAAACCACCCCGGTCCAGGTCAGCGGTCTGACGAACGTCGTCGCACTCGCTGCCGGTCGCAACCACGGGCTGGCGCTGGAGTCCGACGGGACGGTCATGGCGTGGGGACTCGACTCCTCGGGGCAGCTCGGCAACGGGTCGACGACCCTCAGCAGCCTCCCCGTCCAGGTCTCAGGGGTCGCCGCAGCGGTGAGCATCGCGGCCGGCGCCACGCACTCCGTCGCCCTTCTCGCCGACGGGCGGGTGATGACCTGGGGCGAAGCGGGGCGCGGGCAGATCGGCTCCGGGAGGACCGTCGACCGAACTGTCCCCGCCGATGTCGCCGGAATCCCGCTGATCGCGTCGATCGGGTGCGGTCGCGACCACACGCTGGCTGTCACCAGGACGGGTGCGCTCTGGGCCTGGGGAATGAACGACTTCGGTCAGCTCGGCGACGGGACGACGACGACGCGCCTGGCTCCGGTCCTCATCGGCGGCATCGACGATGCGGTGGAGGCACACGGCGGACGCGGCTACACGGTCGTCCGCCGCAACACCGCCTAGCGCCACGCCCCACAGGCGGCTCCTAGAGCGCAGTCAGGGCTCTGTCGACACCGGGACAACCCGCGGGCCGGTCCGTCACAGGAGTGCGTTGCCTAGTCCGCGAAGCGGCGAGCATTCCCGCCTGGGCCGACCGGCTACTCAGGCGTCGTCCCAAAGGACAACTGTGTGTAGTCATTTGATTACTCACCGTAGGATCCTCCTATGACCTCCCCCTCCCGTTCCATCGCCGGCCTTACCGCCGTCGCAGCCGGGATCGCCATCGCGATCAGCGGCGCATCCTCCCCGGCCACGGCCGCCGCACCCGCTCACATCGCCGCCGCACCAAGGACGCTCACGACGGTGTCGCCGACAAAGGTGCTGACCGTGCTCGAGGAGAACCACTCCCTGACACAGATGCTGGCGGGCATGCCCTACCTGGCGAGCCTCGCCACCAAGTACAGCTATGCCTCCGACTGGACCGCCGTGTCGCACCCGTCGCTGCCCAACTACCTCGCCATCGTCGGCGGCTCGACCTTCGGAGTCAGCAACGACTCTGCGCCAGCGGTCAACGCCGCAAAGGTAGGCGCGGCGAAGTCGGTGTTCGACCAGGCCATCGCCGCCGGGAAGACCGCGAAGACGTACGCGGAGTCGATGCCGTCGGCTTGCGCCCTCGCCACATCCGGGACCTACGCTGTCAAGCACAACCCGTGGGCCTACTTCGGCAGCTCGGCGACGCGGGCCAACTGCAACCAGTCCGACGTGTCCACCGCCACCCTCCAGACCGCCGAGTCGACCAATACCCTGCCGAACGCCGGGTTCGTCGTGCCGAACCTGGCCAACGACGCCCACAACGGCACCCTCGCCACTGCCGACAACTGGCTGAGGACGAACCTCGCCAAGGCGCTCGCCTCGACAGACTTCACGTCGGGGAGGCTGGTCGTCGTCGTGACCTGCGACGAGGGCACGTCCACCTACCCGAACGACAAGGTGTTGACGGTCGTCATGCACGCCGGTACGGCTCATCGCGTCGTGAGCACGCTGCTGAGCCACTACTCGCTGACCCGCTACTACGCACAGGTGCTGGGTTCCACCCCACTGGCTGCCGCTGCGAAGGCGCCCGACATGAAGACCGCCTTCGGCCTCTGAGCACCACCGACGCGGCCTCGTCCCGGTATCCGGCAGGGGCGAGGAACAAGCGGCCGGGCCGACGCGTTCGACCGAACGTGAACTCCGACCTCAACACCGTCCCCCTCTCCGTCCTCGACTTCGTCGGCATCGAGCACGGCCAGTCCGCCAGCGCCGCGATCAGCGGAGCCGTCGACATCGCCCGCACGGTCGAGCAGGCCGGCTTTCGCCGCTACTGGGTGTCCGAGCACCACAACATGTCGAGCCTCGCCTGTAGCGCCCCGGAGATCCTGACCGCGCACATCGCGGCCAAGACCGACAGGATCCGCGTCGGTGCCGCGGGGATCATGCTGCCCAACCACGCCCCGTTCAAGGTCGCCGAGATGTTCCGCACCCTCATGGCGATGCACCCGGGGCGCATCGACCTCTGCCTGGGGCGCGCTCCCGGCACCGACCCGCTGACGGCGCACGTACTTCGGCGAGGGGTCGGCACCGATCCAGGGGCGGAGTTCCCCAGCCAGGTCGCCGAGCTGCTCGCGTTCCTCGGGGAGGGCTTCCCCGCCGGACATCCCTACGGCAGGCTCATCGCGGCACCCGTGGTCGACGAGATGCCCGAGCTGTTCGTCCTCGGGTCCAGCGGTTACGGGCCGCGGTTCGCGGCCGTGAACGGGATGAGCGCGGTCTTCGCCCACCACATGAGCCCCGATCTGGCCTTCGAGGCGCTGCGCCAGTACCGCCGTGAGTTCCAGCCCCGCGCAGACGGGGACACCCCGTGCTCGGCGATCTCGGTGCTCGCCTTCGCGAGCGAGGACGACGACGCCAGGCGGGAGTTCGTGGCGGCGTGGACTCTGACGTTGCGCAACCTGGCCCAGGGGGTGCGGGAGCCGCTGCGACCCGAGCAGGTACAGGAGTTCACCCGCTCTGCGGAGGGCCGGGCGAGCCAGGCCGTCGACTCGCGGTTGGTCACCGGCCCCGCGAAGGTGGTGGTCGAGCGACTGCAGGAGATGCAGGAGCTGGCCGCCGCCGACGAGCTGGTACTCGTCACGCCGGGGCTCGACCGGCGGCGGCGTGCGGACAGCTTCGTCGCCATCGCGGACGCGTGGCGTCAGGCCTCCTGACCCGTCCGT
>JAWWPH010000058.1:0-4240 GCA_033850875.1 Nocardioidaceae bacterium
CACGAATGTCCGCTCGAGAGGGCAAGAATGCTCTCTCCAGACTGAAGGATGTCTAGTCGATGGGGCCGAACGCTTCGTCAGGGCACAGATGCGCCCACTCGACGCCACATATGCGCCCGATCAACCCGACATATGCGGCCACTCGACGCGACATATGCGCCCGATCAACCCGACATATGCGGCCACTCGACGCCACATATGCGCCCGGTCGACACGACATATGCGCCCGGTCGGCGCGACATATGCGCCCGGTCGACGGGGGTCAATACACGGCGGGGACGAGCCGCTGGGTGCTCTCCGGCGGGCGGACGTACTCGTCCTGCTGGCGCGGGGGCAGCTCCAGCGGCTCGGAGGTGAGGTCTTCGTACGGGATGACGCTGAGCAGGTGGCTGATGCAGTTGAGGCGGGCCCGCTCCTTCTCGTCGGCCTGCACGACCCACCACGGGGACGTGTCGGTGTCGGTGTGCTCGAACATGACGTCCTTTGCACGCGAGTAGTCGACCCAGCGAGCCCGTGACTGCAGGTCCATGGGGCTGAGCTTCCAGCGCTTGCGCGGGTTGTTGATGCGCTCCTGGAACCGGCGCTCCTGCTCGTCGTCGCTCACCGAGAACCAGTACTTCACCAGCACGATCCCGGACCGGATGAGCATATTCTCGAACTCCGGCACGCTGCGCAGGAACTCCTGGTACTCCGCCTCGGTGCAGAACCCCATCACGTGCTCGACGCCCGCACGGTTGTACCAGCTGCGGTCGAACAAGACGATCTCGCCGCCCGCAGGCAGCTCGGTGACGTAGCGCTGGAAGTACCACTGCGAACGCTCGCGCTCCGTCGGAGCAGGCAGCGCGACGACTCGCACGACCCGCGGGTTCGTCTGCTCGACGATGCGTTTGATCGTGCCACCCTTGCCGGCTGCGTCTCGTCCCTCGAAGATCACGCACAGCTTGAGCTTGTTGTGAGCCACCCACTCCTGCAGCTTCACCAGCTCGCGCTGAAGGCGCGCCATCTCCTTCTCGTACGCCTTCTTGCCGTCGAGACCCTTCTTTCGCGACTTCTTCTTCGTTAGCTTCTCGGCCGCGGCAGTCATCGGACCACATCCTTCACACGCAGGGACAGGGCGAGAGTCTGCCATTGGTACTCGTGCTCCGCAGCCCCGACGAGGACTTCACCGGCACCGCTCACACCACGTGGTGCAGCCAGCGGACCGGCGCCCCCTCCCCCGCATGCCGGAACGGCTCCAGGGCGTCATCCCAGTCCCTGCCCAGCAGCTTGTCGATCTCGTCGTCCAGGGCACGGTCGCCGACCGCGGACTTCACCAGTGCCGCCTTGAGCCGGTCCTCCGGGATCATGATGTCGCCGTGCAGACCCGTGACCGCGTGGTACACGCCGAGGTCGGGCGTGAACGAGAAGCGTGCGCCCTCGCTCACGGGGGTCGGGTCCTCGGTCACCTCGAAGAGCAGCTGCTGCCAGCCCCGCAGAGCTGACACGATCGCGGCGCCGGTGCCGACCTTGCCGGTCCACGACAGCTCCGTGCGGTAGGTTCCGGTTCGCGCCGGCTGCGGAGTCCACGACAGGTCAGTGGGCGCACCCAGTACGCCACCGACCGCCCACTCGATATGTGGGCATAGGGCCGACGGCGAGGCATGGACGAACAACACGCCGCGCGTCACCACGCGGGTGGTATCCGTTGTTGCGCTGCGGTTCACCGATCCTCCTCGAGGCTGCAGGGTCGCCTTCCCCAGCGCACTGCATGGTCGAGTCAGTCGGGAACTGCCCCCTATTGTGCCCCATTGGTCACATCCGCACCAGCGGTTCCGGATACCCAGTTCCCGCGGGCTCCACCGAGCAGGTCCTACGGCCACCTCGACGCGACGAAGAGGCCGGCGCCGGTCGACAGGAACAACAGCACCAACAGGTACGGGAGGTAGGTGGACGTCGCATCACGTCGCTCGGTCGTGTACACGAGCTGGGTACCGACGGCGTGGTACGCGTTGAGCAGGTCGTTAGGGGTGCTCGCGACATAGGACTTGCCGCCGGAGATCTTCGAGACCTGCTGGAGCTCTTCGGTTTTTACGGGCACGCTCACGGTGTCGCCCTGGGCGCTCACGATTCCGCGCGGAGTGCCGAGCGCCACCGTGTACACGCGCACGCCCTGCGCCTTCGCAGCCCTCGCCGCGTCGTTCTGGTTACGTCCCGAGGTGCGGTAGCCGTCACTGAGCATCACGATCAGCGCGGGGACGTGCCCGCTGGCATCCTTCTTCGCTGCGGTGCCCAGGTCCTGCTTGATGACGTCGAGGGAGGTGTAGATGCCCTCGCCGGTCGCTGTGCGCTCCGCCAGCTGCAGCCCGTTGAGGGCTCTGGCGACACGGTGGTGGTTCGTGGTGGGCGCGACGACCAGGGAGGCGGTTCCGGCGAACTTGACCAGCCCGGCCCTGAAGTTGGCGGGGAGCTGCGCGAGGAACTTCTTGGCGGCTGCCTCGGCGGCACCGATCCGGCTCGGGGTCACGTCGGTCGCCGCCATCGACAAGGAGACGTCGATCGTGAGCACGACGGTGTAGTGCGACGTGACGCTGGCCGGTACCCGCACGACCTTGCTCGGCTGCGCGAACAGCACGATCGCGCCGCCCAGGGTGAGCAGCGCCAAGGCGACCGCAGCGTGCTGGCGCCAGTTCGTGCGGCGCGGGGCAACAGTGTCGAGCAGCGCCATGTTGGTGAACCGCACGGCGTAGGCGCTCTTGCGCAGCTGCAGTGCCCAGTACACGCCCACCAGCAGGGGCACGACGAGCAGGAGCCACAGCCGCTGCGGTTCGAGGAAGTTCATCGGACCACTGCACCTCCGCGCCGCGGGTCATGCAGGCGGGCTGCGGTGCGCCGGTGGTTGAGCGCGAAGCGGGCGATGTCGGCCACCCAGTCGCGGTCGGTACGCAGCACGAGGTGCCCGACGCCGGCCCGACGCAGAGCGTGCGCCGTGCGCTGGCGTTGGAGGCGCGCCGCTGCCGCGTAGCGGGTCCGGACCTTCCGGCTGCCGGTGTTGAGCTCGCGAACCTCACCCGACTCCGGGTCCTGGAGGAGCACGACGCCCACGTCGGGGATGTCGAGCTCGCGTGGATCGATGATCTCGACGGCGATGACCTGGTGCCGCAGCGACAGCTCTCGCATCCCCTTGTCCCACGCCGGCGGCGTCTGCACGTCGGCGGGGTCGTGGAGGTCGAGGAAGTCCGAGACGACGACGCGCAGACCGCGTTTGCGCTGAGCCCTCGCCACCATCGTGAGGGTGTCGGCCAACGTGGCACCGGTACGGGTACCGTCGCCGGCCGGCCGCTCACGGGTGAGCGACCGCAGCAGGGCGAACAGCGCGAGTCGCCCCGACCTCGCGGGCCACCGGCGGATGCCACCTTTGTCGAGGACGTAGCCGCCGAAGCGGTCACCGGCCTTGAACGTGAGGAGCCCCAGCGTCGCGACGGCAGAGACGGCCAGGTCCCGCTTCTCCATCGCGGCCGTGCCGAAGTGCATGGACGGCGAGAGGTCGACCACGGACCAGGTCTCGAGCTCGCGGTCGGCGATCAGGTCGCGAACGTGAGGGATCGTCGTACGGGCCGTGACCGACCAGTCCATCCGGCGTACGTCGTCCTCACCGGGCACGTACGGCCGCGCCTCGGCCAGATCGGTACCGGGTCCGGGCAGCAGCCCGAGGTGCTCACCGTGCAGGAACCCGTCGAGGCGGCGGACGATCTGCAGCTCGAGCCGCCGCAGGGCCCGCTCGGAAGCGAACCGGGACAGCGGCACGGACTCGGTGCGCGGCGTCGCACGCACGTCAGCGGAACTCCGGTTGGGCACTGCCGCTCCAGACCGGCTGCGGAGCCGGCATGGCGCTGACGACCCGCTCGACGATGACCCGGGGATCGACGCCGTCGGCGACCGCGTCGAAGCTCAGGAGCAGCCGGTGCGCCATCACGTCGCTGGCGACCCGGGCGATGTCGCTCGGGAGGACGTAGTTGCGGCCATGGATCAAGGCGACGGCCCGCCCGGCCGCAGCCAGCCCGAGGGTCGCACGCGGACTCGCGCCTACCTCGATCAGCCCGACCAGGTCGGGCAGGTGAAACTCGGCGGCGGACCGCGTCGCCAGCACGATCCGGACGATGTACTCGGCGACCAGGTTGTGGATGAAGACGCTGTCGGCGGCCGCCTGCAGCTGCCGGATGACGACGGGCGACAGGATCTGTTGTGCGTGGGGCGGGTCGAC
>JAWWPH010000065.1:0-3245 GCA_033850875.1 Nocardioidaceae bacterium
CGTGTCGTTCGCGATGACCCGACCGCGGTCGATCACCGTGATGGCGTCGGCGAGCGCGTCGGCCTCGTCGAGGTACTGCGTGGTCAGCAGGACCGTCGCCCCTTCAGCGACGAGCCGGCGGACGACCTCCCACATGTCCTCGCGCTTCGCCGGGTCGAGCCCGGTCGTGGGCTCGTCCAGTAAGATGACCGACGGGCGCCCGACCAGGCCCGCTGCGAGGTCGAGTCGGCGACGCATCCCGCCCGAGTAGGTCTTGGCCATCCGGCCCGCGGCCTCGGTGAGGTCGAACCACTCGAGCAGCTCGGCCGCGCGGTGGCGCGCCTCGCGTGACGACAGGTTGAGCAGCGAGCCGATCAGGACCAGGTTCTGGGTTCCGGTCAGGTCCTCGTCGACGGATGCGTACTGGCCCGTCAGGCCGATGGTCTGCCGTACCCGGTGGGCGTCCTTGCGCACGTCGAGGCCCCCGACCAGGGCCGACCCCGCGTCTGCCCGCAGCAGCGTGGCGAGAATGCGTACCGCCGTGGTCTTCCCGGCTCCGTTGGGGCCCAGCAGTCCCAGGACGGTCCCGCGGCCGACCTGGAGGTCGACGTTGTCGAGGGCGAGCGTGTCGCCGAAGCGCTTGGTGAGGCCGTGAGCCTCGATTGCGTGCGTCATGGTGGTGCCTCCTTCGTCTGTGCGCCAAGCATGCGGGCCCGCGCTGACACGGCCGTCACATCCCGCTGACACCGCCTGACACGCGCTGACAGGGCCGGGCACGACCGGTACGGCAGACTTGGACCGCTACGACGCCGCGACCGGAAAGGCCCCCAGTGAACTCACACGTCCTCGACGAGCTCGAGTGGCGCGGGCTCATCGCCAACTCGACCGACCTCGACGCGCTGCGGGCCGAGCTGTCGGCGGGACCGGTGACCCTGTACTGCGGCTTCGACCCGACGGCGCCCAGCCTGCACATGGGCAACCTGCTGCAGCTCGTGACCGTGCGCAGGCTCCAGGACGCCGGTCACCGCCCGCTCGGGCTCGTCGGCGGCGCCACCGGGATGATCGGCGACCCCAAGCAGACAGAGGAGCGGCGCCTCAACCCGGCCGAGGTGGTGGCCGAGTGGACCGAGCGGGTGCGCAAGCAGGTCGCTCGGGTGCTGTCCTTCGAGGGCGACAACGCCGCCACCGTCGTCAACAACTACGACTGGACGAAGGACCTGCCGACGCTCGACTTCCTCCGCGACATCGGCAAGCACTTCCCGGTCAACAAGATGCTGGCCCGCGACGTCGTGCGGTCGCGGCTCGAGACGGGCATCTCCTACACAGAGTTCAGCTACGTGCTGCTCCAGTCCATGGACTACCTCAGGCTCTTCGAGCGCTACGGCTGCCGCCTGCAGACGGGCGGGAGCGACCAGTGGGGCAACATCACCGGCGGGGTCGACCTGATCCGGCGGGTGACCGGTGAGCGTGTGCACGCCCTGGCGACTCCGCTGATCACGAAGGCCGACGGGACCAAGTACGGCAAGACCGAGTCCGGGACCGTCTGGCTGGACCCGGAGATGATGTCGCCCTACGCGTTCTACCAGTTCTGGTTCAACAGCGACGACGCCGACGTCGTGGCGCTCCTCAAGTACTTCACCTTCCGAAGCCGCGACGAGATCGCCGAGCTCGAGCAGCAGGTCGTGGACAAGCCGGCGCTGCGTGCCGCCCAGCGCGCGCTGGCCGACGACGTGACGACGCTCGTCCACGGTGCGGACGAGACCGCACGGGTGAAGGCCGCGGCGGCGGCTCTGTTCGGCGGGGGAGACCTGCGCTCGCTCGACGCAGCGACCCTCGAGGCGGCCCTGCTGGAGGCGCCGCACGTGGAGATCGACCGGCAGGCGGAGCTGCCGACCTACGTCGACCTGTTGGCGCAGACCGCGCTCGTCGCGAGCAAGGGAGCCGGGCGACGCACGGTGGCCGAGGGCGGCGCCTACGTCAACAACGTCCGCATCGCCGACGCCGAGTCGCGCCCCGGTCACGACGACCTGCTGCCGGGGGGCTGGCTCATCCTGCGCCGGGGCAAGCGCAGCCTGGCCGGTGTGAAGGTCGCGTGAGCGACCGGGACCTGTCCGACCTGGAGCGGTCGGCCCGCGAACGGCTCCCGGAGCCCGTGTACGCGTACTTCCGCCAGGGCGCGGGGGAGGAGATCTCGGCCGCCGAGGCGGAGAGCTCCTGGCAGCGGCTTCGGTTCCGGCCGCGGGTGCTGCGCGACGTATCCTCCGTCTCGACGCGGACGTCCCTGCTCGGGACCGCGGTCCCGTCCCCCGTGGCGGTCGCGCCCACGTCACTCCAGCGGCACGCACACCGGCTGGGTGAGGCCGAGATGGCGAGGGGCGTCGCGGCCGCGGGAGCCCTGCTGTGCGTGTCCAGCAACGCAGGTCTGCGCTTCGCCGAGATCGCCGACGCGGCGGGCGCCGACATGGCGTGGTGGGTCCAGGCGTACGTGCTTCAGGACCGCGGCCGCACGGCGGCGATGCTCGAGCGGGCCGTGTCCGCTGGATGTCGGGCTGTTGTACTGACCGTCGACACGCCGGTGGTCGGCGCCAAGCCCGCCGGCGGACCGAGTGTGTGGGACTCCACCCCGGAGGAGTACCTGCACGCCAACGAGGAAGCGGGCGCCGCCCGGCACATCGACGTCGAGAAGGCGCGCGACCTCGTGCCCGCCGACATCGGCTGGCTCGGCGGCCTCACCGGCCTGCCCATCGTGGTCAAGGGGGTGCTGAGAGCCGACGATGCCCTCGCGTGCGTGGCGGCTGGAGCGTCGGCCGTGTGGGTCTCGAACCACGGGGGCCGTCAGCTGGACCGGAGCGTCGCGACGGCGATGGCGCTGCCGGAGGTGGCGTCGGCGGTCGGCGACGGCGCAGAGGTCTACGTCGACGGTGGGGTCCGGAGCGGCCGCGACGTCCTGGCGGCGCTCGCCCTCGGCGCCCGCGCCGCCTTCCTCGGCCGTCCTGCCCTGTGGGCTCTGGCGACGCGCGGCGCCTCCGGCGTCGCGGCGATGCTCGCCGCCGTGGCGGCGGAGCTCGAGGAGGCCATGACGCTCAGCGGTTGCCGCGACGTCGGTGAGGTCACCGGCGACTTGCTCGCCCCGGGCTGCCGTGGCGACGGATCCTGAGGGTGGCCGCCGACACCGTGGGGTGCCACGGGCGGCGCGGCCGGTTTGACTCGTCCGCCGCGCCTCAGTAACGTTTCGCTCCTCGCCGCACGCGACGGGACGCAAGGCC
>JAWWPH010000074.1:0-6699 GCA_033850875.1 Nocardioidaceae bacterium
AGCGAAGCAGGCAGCATACGGCTTTGGTGATTCGACTTCTTCACACCAACTCGCTCCTAGGTAAAGGAGGACAGCCAGTCCCGGGTCCTGCACTCCGTGCACAACGACACCGCGACAAAACGGGTTATGCACCCGCCAGCTGGTCGCGGCCTGGGGTGGCTGCTGACGGTGGCTGCACTACCAACAGATGCGACATGGCCGTCATGACCGGATCGCCTAGCGCCCGCACAGCCCACGTTGTCGTAGACATGCTGTCGGCCCACGATCCGGCAAAGACCCCTGAGGAGAACGCAGCACCCCTCGGCGGCCATGACGGCTCGGCGACCGCGGCACGATAATCGCGTCCTTGGGCGTTACGCAAAGTCACGGTGCGGCCCGATTCGGCGCATATGCCCGTGGCCGACGCCCGCCGAGTCCGATGATTTGGCCAGCCCGGTTTGTCGGGAACCGGCTCGCGTTAATGGGAGGTGCTTTTCATGCTGTGGACCATTCTGGTGATTGTTGTCATCGTTGTGCTCGTCCTTGTTGTACTGGGGCGTCGCTGACGACGTGCGCGCCCCTTCCTCTGCAGGGGCGCGCCCGACGCGTTGCCCCGCAGTAGGGGGCGCTCTCACTCGGGCCGCATGCGCTCGGCGGGGACCCAGGCCAGGTACCGCATGCCCGGCGAGACGGAGTACCTGACGTACCCGCGCCACCCCTCGCAGTCGCGGCGCCAGGCTCGCAGCTCGCCGTCGCACCACTGGTCGCCACGGTGGACCAGGACCGGTCTCGGTGGGTCGACCAGGCGCATGGCTCAGGGTAGGTGCCGTGCCGGACAGCGGGGGCATCCGCTGGGGCCTGCCACTCACGCTCACCGTTCGGTGGAGCGCTACGTCCACATTCGGACGGTTTTGCCCAACACAAAGCTACTTTGCGTGATTAGTTGACTACTGTGCGGCTACCACCCCCACCTGGTACCTCCGGAGGTAGCCCGTATGGATGCAATGAGCCGTCGCAGCGCACTACGAGTCTTCGGGAGTGCGATCGGCGTCGCGGTGGTGGGTGGCGCGGCCGGCGGGCTGCTGACGCCGCCCACGGCCAGCGCGGTGGGCGCAGCGGTCAGGCTCGACAAGGTGCACTACGCCCACGGCGAGCGCATGTTCTTGACGATCCGGCATCACTCCGGACGACGCGGGCACGTCGTCGTCCACGACAGCACGGGGCTGCGCTGGCGCAAGAAGCACGAGAACGCGACCCACCAGGTGTGGACGGCGGTTGCGGTGACTCACGGCCACGCGGTGATCCGCTGCAGTGTGGACGTCCCGAGCCGGGCCGCCGCCACTCACATCGGCGACGTGGGATACCGCGTGGCGCGCAAGGCCACCGCGCTGACGAGGATCGGGATGAGCTCACCTGCCTCCGTCTGGTCCCAGCGCATCACGGAGGTCGGCGGCGGAGTCTCGGCGAGGCGGATCTTCGCCGACCTCTCAAAGGGTGCCGGCGACCAGATGACCCTCGTCGACCAGGCACACGCTGCGGGCATGATGCCGGTCGTCTCGTACAAGGTGGGTGGCGACGCGGCAGGTGCGGCGGCCGGTAAGTTCAACGGTGTGGCCCAGGCCGCCGCGGCCAAGCTGGCCGCCTACGGACTTCCGACCACGGTCACCTACTGGCACGAGCCGAGCCCCGACATCTCCGCCGCCCAGTACGTCGCAGCCAGCAAGCAGCTGCTTCCCATCTTCAAACAGAGCCAGATCAAGGTCGGGCCCTTCCTCAACGGATGGCTGCTCGACCGGAAGCTGTCGACGCTGACGTCGTACTGCCCGGACGAGCTGTTCGGGCTGTGGGACTGGGTCGGCATCGACACCTACGAGTCCGGGACCATGACCTCACCGGGGCCGATCAAGCCCGCGGACCGGATCCCGAAGCTCATCGACTACGTCGCCTCCCGTGGCTTCAGCAACCCGCTCGGCGTCGGCGAGTACAACGGGTACAGCGCCGCGACGATCTCCGATGCCGGCAACGCGATCCTCAACCATCCGCAGGTCGCTTTCGGATGCATGTGGAACTCCACCATCGGCAAGGGCTACACCCTGACCGGCGCCCGGCTCGACGCTTTCAAGCAGACCCTCGCCGATCCGGGAGCAGCGTAGGCCGCCTGAGGCCGTACCGCGGCGAAGGCGCACGCACCGTCAGTACGGCAGGAAGCAGATGCCGGCATGCCCCTGAGCGAGGCCGCCCGTCGGCGTCGTGCCGCAGCCGTCGGTGTTCTGCGCGTTGTCACTCGCGATCCACAGCCCGGCGCTGGTGAGCAGCATGTCGTCCGCGCCGAGGCCGCGGCCGCGCGCGTACCTCCCGACCAGCGGGTTGCTCGTCGTGTACACGCTGCCGGAGCTCGCGGTGAAGCCGCCCATGCCGGGTGCCGACACCCGCGTCGCGCCCGGGGTCAGGTAGGTGTCGCAGCCGAGCCGGTTGCTCGCGTAGCGCTCGTGCCCTCCTACGTACACCGAGCCGGCGTCCGCGGCCGTCGCGTACAGCGAGTCGCAGCCGGTGTAGTTGATCCACAGCCGCGACTGTCCGGGGGCAGCGGTCGTCGGGTACGCGGCCACCGCGTCACAAAGACCCGCACGGGGATCGTGCACCTTGGAGCCCGGCCCCGTGGCCGGCTTGTAGCCGGTCGACGCGACGAAGAGCCTGGCCATGTCGGGCGACCAGCTGGCGTCCTGTACATAGAAGGGGTGGTTCGCGGCGCAGAACGCGTTGAAGTCCGGTGAGTACCACGGGTCCAGCGACGCGTGGCCGGCCCCGAGGTCGACCATGAACAGCTGCTGGCGGGTCTGGCCCGCAACGGACGTGAAGACGCCCATGGCGAGCAGCTTCGACCGGTCCGGGCTGAGCGCGAAGTTGTACACGTGCGTGGCAGTCGGCGCCGACGGGGTGCCGTTGGCGTCGGTGTACGAGTACGTGCCCGAGATCGAGAGGTTCAGGTAGCCGTCGTCCAGCCCTGTGCTGGGGCTGAGGCTCGCGAGATAGGGCCGGTCCGAACCGTTGATCGAGGTGAAGCGTCCACCGACGAGCAGCCGCCCGCGCGCCCGGACCAGTGTGTCGACCATCGCCGAGGCCCGATGCGCGAAGGCCGTGTTCACGGCGCCGGTAGTGGTGGACACCGCTGCCAGCTTCCGCGCCGTCGTTTTGTGGACCGTCGTGAACGTGCCGCCCAGATATGCGGTGTCACAGTGGGGGGACAGCGCGATAGCGTTCACCCGCCCGTTGGCGTCGGGGTCCCATGAGGTCACCGCCCCCGTGGTCGCGTTGAAGCTGAAGACGTTGTTGCGCGCGTACACGGCCGTTCCGCGCTCGATGCTCGTGAACAGGCCCACCGCGTACATGGTGTTGCCGCACTGCACGAGCTGTCGGACCTGCTCGATGCTGCCGTCGGTACCGCTCGTGGCGAGGTGGGGCATACCGGTGGCGGCGGTCGGGCCGACCGGGGTGGTAGCCGCGGCGGCCGCCGGCACCGCGAACCCCGCGACCAGGGCAGCGGCGACCCAGAGTCCCCAACCGGTCCGCCGCCCTCCGGCGCCGGTCAGGAGGCTTCTCCTACCGTCCCCTCGCTGTCCGGTGCGGCGTCGGTGCAGGGTCGTCCTGAAGCTGGCCATCGATATCTCCCCCGAGTAGGGCCGGGGCGCCGAATGCGAGGGGCTCCACCGAACCGATGTCGCGGACGAGCCGGCCGTTCATCCTCCAGGCTCGCACATTCCACGCGCTGCTGGGCTCCTCCTCGCACTTTTGCGGCCGTGCGAGTCGCCACCGCCCACCGCACTGCCATGGGCCCGGGGCTGCCGAGCGAGCCCGGAGACATTCCGACGGACGGGGTGACGCCCCTGCAGGCCCAGGCCTCTCGGGGGCGCCGCCGGGCAGCGCTGCAGGCGCCACCGCGTCCAACAGTCGGGCTGCGGTCGCCGCGGGCGCCCTCTACGCTTGCCGCACCAGCCGTCATGGGGACGGCCCGGAGGTGTCCTCAACGTTGAGCGCACGTCGCCAGGGAACTGGCCTCCGTGTCGATCACCCAGACCGCCGCTCACCTCGCGGCCGTCACGAGAAGACAGGAAGGCACATATGAGCAAGACGTCCATGCTTTTCGCCGGGGCGGTGGGATACGTCCTCGGCGCCCGGGCCGGCCGGGAGCGCTACGAGCAGATCGTCGACCAGGCGCAGCGGATCTGGACCAACCCCGGTGTGCAGAAGGCCACTCGCAACGCCCAGGACCTCGCCCGCGAGAAGGCTCCGGTCGTCGGCGAGAAGCTCACGGGCGCCGCGAAGTCGGCGGCCAGCAGCGCGAGCAGCGCGGTGGGCGGGCGGAACGGGAGCTCGACCGGCAGCGACGGGGACACCCCAGGGGTCGCCACGCCGGGGATCCCCGAGCCGGAGGTCGTGCCGGTCACCGACCCGCTGGTCAACCCCGACGGTCCCATCGTCACCTGACAGCGGCGAGCTCAGCACGGTAACTGCGGCGACGGGGCGGTGACCTGCTCGATACGATTCACGTTCCGGTAGGCGTGCTCTGGCGCCGCTACCCCCGGTTCGTCGTCTCGAGGAGGTCACTGTGCCCGATGTCCAGGTCACCGTCGTCGGCGCCGGCGCAGCCGCTGAGCGGACGGTGGACGCGGGCACGCAGGCGTGGCAGCTCTTCGCCGACGACCCGGGCGTTATCGCCGCCTGGGTCGACGGCGATCTGAGGGACCTCTCCGTCGAGCTGACCGCGGACGCGGAGGTGGAGCCGGTGCGGATCGAGTCCGATGCCGGGCTCGGTATCCTTCGCCATTCGGCTGCGCACGTCCTCGCCCAGGCGGTACAGGACCTGTTCCCCGAGGCGCGATTGGGAATCGGTCCACCGACGGCCGACGGCTTCTACTACGACTTCGACGTACCGGAGCCGTTCAAGCCCGACGACCTGACCCGCATCGAGTCGAGGATGCGCAAGATCATCAAGGACGGTCAGCGCTTCGCCCGAAGGTCCGTGACCGATGACGAGGCCAGGGCCGAGCTGAGCCGCGAGCCGTACAAGCTGGAGCTCATCGGCCTCAAGGGCTCGAACGCCCAGGCCGACGCCGATGGTGCCGACGTCGAGGTCGGGGCGAGCGAGCTCTCGATCTACGACAACATCGCCCGCGACGGCTCCGTCGCCTGGAAGGACCTCTGCCGGGGCCCGCACCTCCCGACCACCCGCCGGATCCCGGCGTTCAAGCTGATGCGCACGGCGGCGGCGTACTGGAGGGGCAGCGAGAAGAACCCACAGCTGCAGCGCATCTACGGCACGGCGTGGCCGAGCAAGGATGCTCTCGACGCGTACCTCGTGCGCCTGGAAGAGGCTGCCCGCCGCGACCACCGGCGGCTGGGGGCAGACCTCGACCTCTTCAGCTTCCCCGACGAGATCGGGTCGGGGCTGGCTGTCTTCCATCCCAAAGGCGGGATGCTGCGCAAGGTGATGGAGGACTACTCCCGGCAGCAGCACGTCGCCGGCGGGTACGAGTTCGTCAACAGTCCGCACATCAGCAAGGGCGACCTGTTCGTCACCTCCGGCCACCTGGAGTGGTTCGCCGACGCCATGTACCCGCCGATGCACGTCGACGCCGACATCGCGCCCGACGGCGAGGTGAGGAAGCCCGGGCAGGACTACTACCTCAAGCCGATGAACTGCCCCTTCCACTGCCTGATCTTCCGCTCCCGCGGACGCTCGTACCGCGAGCTGCCGCTGCGGCTGTTCGAGTTCGGGTCGGTCTACCGGTACGAGAAGTCCGGCACGATCCACGGGCTGACCCGCGTACGCGGCATGACGCAGGACGACGCCCACATCTTCGTCGCGCCCGACCAGCTCGAGACCGAGCTGGCGTCGGTGCTGACCTTCGTGCTCGACCTGCTGCGCGACTACGGCCTCGACGACTTCTATCTCGAGCTCTCGACGAAGGACCCCGACAAGTACGTCGGATCCGACGAGATCTGGGACTCCGCGACCACCATCCTCGAGCGGGTGGCCAAGGGCTCCGGCCTCGAGCTCGTGGCCGATCCCGGCGGCGCCGCCTTCTATGGGCCGAAGATCTCGGTGCAGACCAGGGACGCCATCGGCCGGACCTGGCAGATCTCCACGGTGCAGCTCGACTTCAACGAGCCGGCCCTCTTCGAGCTCGAGTACACCGCTCCCGACGGGTCCCGGCAGCGCCCGATCATGATCCACCGAGCGCTCTTCGGGTCCATCGAGCGGTTCATCGGCGTGCTCACCGAGCACTACGCCGGGGCGTTCCCGCCCTGGCTGGCGCCGGTACAGGTCGTGGCCATCCCGATCGCGGAGCGCCATGACGACTACCTGTCCGGCCTGGCGTCTGAGCTTCGCGCCCGCGGGATCCGGGTCGAGGTCGACCGGTCCGACGACCGGATGCAGAAGAAGATCCGCAACGCCCAGCTGCAGAAGGTGCCGTTCATGGTGATCGCCGGCGACCGTGACGTCGAGGACGGCGCGGTCTCGTTCCGCTACCGCGACGGGCGGCAGGACAACGGTGTACCGAGGGCGGACGCGGTCGCTCGCATCGCCGAGGCCGTGGAGCAACGGGTCCAGGTATGACCACGTACGAGCGGCAGACGGGCGCAGGGGAGTCGGACTCCTTCTACCGCCTCTGGACTCCGCATCGGATGGCCTACATCCAGGGCGCGAACAAGCCGGCG
>JAWWPH010000084.1:0-8907 GCA_033850875.1 Nocardioidaceae bacterium
GAATAGCCAGGTATTCCCAGAAAATCCCGCAGTTTGTCTATCGGATAACTCCGGTTAGTGACATAATAGACGAAGCGGACACGCGGCAGGGCTTGAGCTTCGGAGCTGCGTGACCGGCTCTGTCTCCCGAACGCTCGACTGTGCGGAAGCCGGGGCACGGCCGTCGGGTCACCGCCGCCGGCGTTCGGCGAGGCGCCGCAGCGCTAGTCCGACGCGGTCCGGCGGCTGCGGGCAGTCTGCGCAGCGGCACCTGGCTGGCGAAGGGCCGCGACGCCGAGCAGTGCAGCGAGACTCTCCGCCGAGATCGACACGAGGCCAAGCGGCTCGGTCCACGCGCCGACGTCGTCGGCGAGCTCGGGAAAGGCGACCATCCTCGTCGCGACGTACGCCGCGACTGCGGCGACACTCAGGACGACTGCCACGAGGTACCACACGCGGGAGGGCCGCGCCGCGAGCACGGTCGCCACCGCGAAGGCCGCTATCGAGAAGAGGATGAACAAGACGCCCATGTACGGCGCTTCCCTGAGGTGGTCTGGAACAACCGGGATGTGCGCGAGGGCCGCGACGAGCAACAGCGCAATGATTCCCCAGCGGATCGCATCGGACGGCTGGTCCGGGGTTGTGGACTGTGCCGGTCGGCCCTCCTGCCCGACCAGGTCCATGAAGACGACAAACGCGGCGGCCACGACGAACAGGGGTGGCAGGTACGACCACGTCGACGACATGTCCATGACGTCTCCTCACTGCACGCGTGGGCGAGCCGGCTCGTCAGCAGGGTCTGACCGCGGGCGTCGCTCAGCGGCGACGACACAATGCATAGCACGCCGGCCAAACGGGTGCAGCCGGGCTCTTGCCGCTCACGCCGGACGGGCGCGCCGGCACGGCGCCGGAACGGCGCGAGAAGGCGAGATGCCGGTCTCTACTGGCTGTGCCATGCTGGCGCATCCATCGCACGACACGCGGACGCAGGAGGCGTCATGGTCGAGTCTTCACAGTCATCCTCTTCAGGTATCGGACGCTCCAGCCGTCGGGCTTTCCTCGGTGGTTCAGGAGCGATCACCGTGGCCGCGGCGGGGTCGGTCCTTGTCCCCGGAGCTGCGGAGGGGGTCACCAGGGGCGAGGGCGGTTCCCTTACAGACGGCCTGAACTGGCCGCCGGGACCGGGCGTCCGGATCAAGCCTCAGCCTCCCGACGCCCAGCTGCGTCAGATCATGCGCGAGATCGACCCCGGGCGGATCGAGGCGACCATCCGCAAGCTGGTCTCCTTCGGCACCCGGCACACCCTTTCGTCGCAGAGCGACCCTGACCACGGTATCGGCGCGGCGCGTGACTGGATCGCCGCTCAGATGCGGACGTACGCGGCGGCTTCCGGCGGGCGCATGGTCGTGACCGTTCCGTCGTACATCCAGCAGCCGGCGCCGGACATCGCGCGAGCCGTCCGCATCAGCGACGTCGTGGCGACGCTGCGCGGTTCGGTCGACCCGAAACGTACGTATGTGATCAGCGGGCACTACGACTCGCGAGTCACCGACCTGGACAACTCGCACAGCTTCGCTCCCGGGGCGGACGACGACGCCTCAGGAGTCGCGGTCTCGATGGAGTTGGCTCGGGTAATGGCGACTCGCCGCCCCGACTGCACACTCATCTTCGCCGCGGTTGCCGGGGAGGAGCAGGGGCTCTACGGCTCGACGTTCCTGGCAAAACAGCTCAAGAACTCGGGTGCCGATGTGCAGGGGATGTTCACGAACGACATCGTCGGCAGCAGTCACGGCGAGAAGGGTCATCACGACGCGCACAGCCTGCGGCTCTTCAGCGAGGGCGTCCCCTCCAACGAGTCCCCGGACCGGCAGGCCTTGCGCATCGCCATCGGTGGGGAGAACGACTCGCCTTCCCGCGAGCTGGCCAGATTCGTCAACGAGGTCGCCGGCTATCGGACGACCCGGATGAACATCCGGATGATCTACCGGGAGGACCGGTTCCTGCGTGGCGGGGACAACATCCCGTTCCTCGCGGAGGGCTGGCCCGCGGCCAGGTTCACCGAGCCCTACGAGAACTTCGCCCACCAGCACCAGGACGTTCGCGTGGAGAACGGGATCCAGTACGGCGACCTGCTGCGGTTCGACGACTTCCAGTTCATCGCACGGGTGGCCAAGGTGAACGCCGCCTGGATGTGGTCGATCTCGCAGGCTCCCGGCATGCCGCAGGACGTCGTCATCGACGTCTCCGAGCTCACCAACCAGACCACGCTTCGTTGGACCCACGGCACGGACCGGAGCCTGGCCGGCTACGAGGTGGTCTGGCGGCCCACCATCAACCCGTTCTGGACCCACGCGATCAGAGTCGGGGACGTAAGCGAGGCAACGGTCGACGTCTCGAAGGACAATGTGGTCTTCGGTGTCCGGTCGGTCAGCCACGACGGGCACCGCAGCCCAGCGGTGTTCCCGTTCCCCGCCGCGTGATCGCTGGGTAGACCGCCCCTGCACCGGCCGGGCTGCGGGCGGACCCGGCTCATAGCCGGGTTCTCGTCGGCCCAACACGCAGGATGAGGATCGATTCGCCCAGGGACTGCTGGACGGTTGGGACAATGTGATCGATAGTGGCCCAATGGCGACCTGGGTCATCGTGATGATCGGCATCACCGCCATCGTCGTCACGCCGTTGTTCTTCCGTCGTGGCGCTTACGCTCATCCCGACGACCCGCGCCTTGGCGTCAGGCAGAAGACTCCTTGGATCCTTGCGGTCGTGCTCCTGTCCGCGCTGATTGTCGCCCCACTGTCGTTCGCGGCGGTGGTGTCGGCGAGGCACCCGCGCAACGAAGCAGAGTACCTGCGCACGATTTATCACTTCGAATGTTTCAGCGCGATCAAGCCTGGGTGCAAGGCCGTGAGGTCCAAGCGGCCACTCAATGAGGCGATGCGGGACAACCCGAAGCTGTTCATCGCGGCAGGCAACGAAGCGTGCCAATGGCTCGCGTCCAAACCATTCCTCTTCGACATGGACAGGGCACAGACCCTGCAAGACCAGTACGTGGACCGGGAACTCGGTCGAGTCGAATATGGACCCGAAGGCGGCAGCCTGGCTGGCAACTACCGCATGTTCTTCTCGCAGGAGACGAGAGCCGCCTGGGAGTACCTGTGCCGAAGCACACTCGAGACGAGGACGCTGTGGCCGATCCGGACGTGGAAGGATCACTACAACGACTGAACCTGACTGGTCGGGTAGCCACTAAGCTCTGCGAGTAAGGGCTTCGGCATTCAACGCGAGTCTGCTCATTGTGGCTGCGAGTCAGTCACGGTGGTATCTGCTCGGGGCCCCTCAGCAGTCCGGGACGCTTGAGACGTATGCACGTCTCTGGGGCCTGACCCTCATGGCACACTCGGCGGGTGCTTGATGTCGCCTGTCCAGCGTCAGGTGTCAGATCGTGACAGCCAGCGGCAGTCCGATCGAAAGTGCTGGTCAGGTTGTGGGTGCGGGCGAGCCGGCTCATAGGCCGGGTTCTGTTGGGGACCGGCCCTCGCGGGCCTGTCCTTAGCGGCCATCCATCTCGACGGCTCGTTGCCGAGCCGCTCGTGCGACCTACCCGCAGACTCGGGCGGGCAGCCCTTCCGGGACCGTTGCCGGTCCCAGCATCTGCGCGGACCGCCTGCCGAGGCCGACGATCCTTCTTGGTCTTGCTCCAGGCGGGGTTTACCCAGCCACCCCGGTCGCCCGGGGCGCTGGTGGTCTCTTACACCACCGTTTCACCCTTACCCGCACTCCAGCCGGAGCTGGAGCCGCTGGCGGTCTGTCTCTGTGGCACTTTCCCGCGAGTCACCCCGGGTGGGAGTTACCCACCGCCTCGCCCTGCGGAGCCCGGACCTTCCTCGACCGGTCGACCGTCTCTCGACGTCGCCTGCCGCGGCCGCCCGGCCGGCTCGCCCGCGCCGGAAGTCTATCGCGGACGATGCCATGTCGGTGCGCCTGGCGCTGCGGATCAGCCGTGACGAGAGCCGTGGCGGCCGTGGTCGTCGCCGCGTTCGTGGTGCCCGGCCCCTTCGCGGCCACGGTCGTCGCCAGCCTCGTGGTGCCGGACCCCGTCGCGGCTCCGGTCGTCGCCAGCCTCATGGTGCCGGAAGTGGCGTAGCGCTGCAGGGTCGTCGGCGGTCCGGTGGTGATGGCCGCGGTCGTCCACGCCACCTACGGACGTGTGGTGTGCCGAGTCGGCTCCGTCCGCGGCGACGGCCAGCGGGATCGCGATGCTGGTGCCACCGAGGATGGCCGTCGCCGCGAGTCCGACGAGGGTTCGGCTGCTGATGCTGCGCATGGTCACTCCTGAGATAGGACGTTCGAGGTCACGTTTGTGCCGTACCTCAGGTATGTCATGTCAGGAGTGCGAGAAACCATCGCGCTTTGGTCGTACGACCTACGCTCCGGAGCGACGCCGGCTGCGCCGATCAGGCGAGACGGAAGGCCACTTTGCGGGCGTCCACGTCGGCGCGGACCAACGTCACCCTGACGGGTTGACCGAGCGGTAGCGAGCTCGCCGGAGCCGATACCTTCGCCTCGACCGCCGGGTCGCGGAGCATGACCACCCCGTTCGCAGGGTTGTGGTCGTCGACGTCCGTGACCACCCCGTCGAAGGTCTCCCCCACCCGCGAGGACAGCGTTCCCGCCTCGACCAGGTCGAGCACCGCGCGCTCGAAGGCGTGCGCCAGTCGGTCCGAGGCGTCCATCTCCTTGGGCAGGTCGCGCAGCCTGGCCCGGACCCAGTCCGGTATGTCGGTTCCGGCGCACATCGCCACGGCCACTTCCCCGGCGTACCGGTCGCAGAGGCGGCGAAGCGGCGCTGTGACGTGGGCGTACTCAGTCGCGAGGGCGCTGTGCTCCACCTGTTCCGGTACACCGCCGTCGAACGAGACATAGCCGGCGCCTCGGAACAGCGACGTACAGGCGTTGAGCATGGCGGCCCCGGTGGAACTGTTCGGGTCGAGGGTGCGGACGAAGTCGGGATAGTCGAGGTCCTCCTGCCATGGGAGCTCGAGGGCAGCCGCCGTGCGTCGCAGCCGACCGAGCGCGGAGTCGCTCGCAGGGGGAAGGGTACGGACGATGCCTTCCTCGCCGTACAGCATCAGCTCGGCGGCCTCCATGCCCGTGAGGAGGGAGATCTGGGCGTTCCAGTCCTCGACCGGGAGCTTTCTGCGGTAGGTCAGCGACCACCCACGATCGCTGACGACGACCTCCTGCTCCGGCAGAGGGAGACTGATGCCGCCCCGCTCCTGCTCGCGGGCGAGGCGCAGCTCACCGACCTCCTTCAGCAGGGCCAGGGGCTCTGGCGCGGTGCCGGCATCCACGGAAGCCTGGACGCCGGCATAGTCGAGCTGTGACCGGCTCCTGACGAGAGCCCGGACGACGTCGACCTTGACGGCCTCGGACCTCGCGTCGAGGTCGATCGTCCAGACCAGGGCTGGTCGTACCTGGCCCGGCAGCAGACTCGCGGCGTCCTCCGAGAGCACTGGTGGGTGCAGGGGTACCCGGTGGTCGGGGGCGTACAGCGTCTGGCCGCGGTGGTGTGCTTCGACGTCGACGGGACCGCCCGGCTCGACGAAGGCAGCGACGTCGGCAATGGCGTACCACACGCGGTACCCGTCACCTCTGCGCTCGATATGAAGAGCCTGGTCGAGGTCCCTGGAGCCGGGCGGGTCGATGGTGACGAACGGCAGGTCGGTACGGTCAAGCACCGGGAGCTTCGGACTGGCCGCGGCCTCGGCGGCCGCCGCCTGTACCTCCGGCGAGAACGCCTCGGTGACGCCGAGCTCGTCCTCGATGGCACGGATCCCCTCGGCGAAGCCCGCGTTGACACGATCGGCCACTCTGACGCTGCGTCGCGGCACGATCGTGGTCCCCTCTCGTCTGCCGACGGCTCCGGGACCACCCTAGCGGCAGCCTCCCAGGGCATTTCCGCCCGCTCGACCGCACTTCTCCGCCCGCTCGACCGCACCTTTCCGCCCGCTCGAGCCGACATTCCTGCCCGGTCGACCGGACTCTGGCCGGTCGGTGGGAGGGTCAGGGGAGGGCGGAGAACTGGCGCAGGGCCGAGGCACCGGACTCGTAGAACGACAGCGTCGTCAGCGAGGCAGGGGCCACCAGCAGCCGGTTGACGACGTCGAACGGCGCATCGAGGCAGTACCGGACGGCAAGCTTGATCGGGTTGACATGGCTCACGATCACCACGGTCCGACCGCGGTGTGACGTCAGCGTCTCCTCGAGTGACCGCTCGACCCGCTCGCGTACCGAGGTCATCGACTCCCCGCCGGGTGGGGCGACGTCGGGCGAGCCGACCCACGCCTCCAGCGCCGTCGGCCACCGCTCCTCGACCTGGGTCACGGTGAGGCCGTCCCACTCGCCGAAGGACGCCTCCCTGAAGCCGTCCTCGACGACGACCTCGGTCTCGAGGGCGATCGCCACCTCCGCCGCGGACTCGAGGGTCCGCCGCAGCGGCGACGAGACGATGGCGTCGATCCCGCCGCGGCGACCGAGCGAGGCCGCCGCCCTGCGCACCTGCTCAACCCCCTCGCCGTTGAGTCCCGGGTCCTCACCGCCCGGGCCGGAGAACCTCCGCTCGGCGGTATGGGCGGTGACGCCGTGCCGCAGCAGGATCACGGTGGTGGCCTCGCCGAGACCGCCTACCCAACCCAGCAGCGGATGGCCGGCACCGCGGACCGGGCGTCCCGCCGCCGCCGGAGTACCCGGCGTAGCAGCGGGCAACGCGTCCGGACCACTCCCTGGCGGCTCGTACGCCTCTGGGGTGGGGTCGCCGCTGTACTGGCGACCGGGCGGATCCAGCCGGACGGTCTCTCCGCGTGCGGCCGCATCCATGGCGAGGTTGGCGAGCCGGTCGGCGTCGCGGTTGTTCTCCCGTGGCACCCAGGTCCAGACGGTGCCGAACGGCGCCAGCTGCTGCGCGCGGATCGCGAGCGGCCGCATCCCCGGATGCCTGACCTTCCAGCGGCCCGACATCTGCTCGATCACCAGCTTGGAGTCCATCCGGACCTCGAGCGTCGCGTCCGGCGTGTGCTCGAGGTAGAGCTCCAGCCCGGCGATCAGCCCCCGGTACTCCGCCACGTTGTTGGTGGCATGGCCGATCGACTCGGCCGCCTCGGCGATCACCTCGCCCGAACCGGCGTCGCGGATCAGCGCACCGTACCCGGCCGGCCCGGGATTGCCGCGAGATCCACCGTCTGCCTCGACGATGACATGTGCGTGCGTCATCCGCGGCGGTCAGATCCCCGACTCGGAGGTCCGGACCAGGATCCGGTTGCACTCCTCGCACCGCAGCACCTCGTCGCTCGGCGCCGTCGCCATCCGCGCGAGGTCGGCCGCCCCGACGTTGAGCCGGCAGCCCCCGCATCGCCCGTGCTGGAGCGCACCGACCCCCACCCCATCGAGCTGCGAGCGGAGCTTCTCGTACAGGGCCAGCAGGTCAGCGGGGATGTCGGACGCGAGCAGGTCCCGTTCGGCCGTCGCCTCGCTGCGCCGGTTGCCGATCTCGGCGACCGCATCGTCGCGACTGCGGGTCAGCTCTCCCGCCTCGGCCTCGATCCGGGCCAGCTCGTCGCCCAGCCGGCTCAGCTCCGCTGTGGCCTCCTCGAGTCGTTCCATCACCTCCAGCTCGGTGTCCTCGAGGTCCCCGATCCGGCGGTCGAGCGTCGCGATCTCGTGCTGCATCGCCTGCAGCTGCTTCGGGTCTGAGACGAGCCCGCCCTCGATCCGCGCCTGGTTGCGGGTGCGACGGTCCCGGACCTGTTCGACGTCGGCGTCGGCCTTGCGCTGCGCCCGGCCGAGGTCGTCCACCTCCGTCTTCAGCCGGCCGTACCGGTCGCTCACCTCGGTACTGCGCTCGGCGAGCTCGGCCAGCGCGGCCAGCTCCGGCAGCGTGCGCAGCCGGTGGGCCATCTGGTCGAGACTCGCGTCGACCTGCTGGAGGTCGAGCAGCTTCAGCTGGGCGAACGGATCGGCTTTCAGCGGGAGCTCCTCATCGGGGTGCAGGCGAAGTGGCGGGCGAGTCGACCTGAGCACGATAGTTCCACGGATCGGTACAGATCTGCGACACGGTCGCCTCGACCCTCATGTCGGCCTCGGCGAGCACGCCGGTGAGCGCGTCGCGGACGACCGGGAGCCACGTCCACTCCGCTGCCCAGTGCGCGACGTCGACCAGGCACGGCGCGCCGGGATGCTCCCTGAGCTCCGAGGCTGGGTGATGGCGAAGGTCGGAGGTCACGTACACGTCGGCTCCCGACTCCCGCGCGTCACCGAGCAGGAAGTCCCCCGCTCCACCGGCTACGGCGACCCGGCGGACCTGGCGGTCCGGGTCACCGCTGACGCGGGCTCCGACCGCTGTCGGCGGGAGCGACGCGACGACCCGCTCGGCGAAGTCCGCGAGCGACATCGCCGCAGGCAGGGTGCCGAGCCTGCCGGCGCCGCGGTCGGCCGCCCACGCGGCCAGCTCGAGTACGTCGAAGGCCGGCTCCTCGTACGGATGGGACGCGCGTAGTGCCGCTACGACCGCGTCGCGGTCGCGCCGGTCCATCACCATCTCGACCCGGCTCTCCTTCACCACCTCGACGTCTCCGGGCCGCCCGATCACCGGATGGGCGCCCGGTCCGGGACGGAAGGTCCCCTCGCCGGGACTGGTGAACGCACACCTGTCGTAGTCCCCGATGGCACCCGCGCCCGCAGCGGCCAGCGCGTCGATGACGAGCTGGACGTCCCCCTCGGGAACGAACGTGACGATCTTGTCCATGGCGTCGGCGCGGTCGGGCCGCAGCGGCACCACGTCGTCGAGACCGATGGCGTGGGCCAACGACTCCGAGACCCCACGTGCCGGCGAGTCGGCGTTGGTGTGTGCGGTGTACAGGGCGACGCCGTGCG
>JAWWPH010000091.1:0-5161 GCA_033850875.1 Nocardioidaceae bacterium
GTACTGGAGCGGACACGGCACCTACGTCCCGTACCGTCGAAACGGCACCTGACCTCCCCCCGAGCGGGCGCAAATGTCGCCTCGAGAGGCCAGGAATGTTGGCTCGAGCGGCCAGGAATGTCCGCACGGGTGGCCGAGAAAAGCGCGAGGAGCGGGCCGAAGCAGCAGGCACCCGTGCATACTCGCCCGCTCGGCCGTGCATGTGCGCCCGGTCGGCGGTGCATGTGCGCCCGGTCGATGCGACATTTGCGCCCGCTCGGCGGTCAGCGGTCGTGGAGGCGCTTGACGACCGTTGAGCGCGCTGCCGACCAGAAGCCCAGCCCCCACCCGATGTGCATCGCCGAGAAGGCCAGCGGCACGTACGCCCGCTCAGCCGGGGTCTCCAGCCGGCGTGCCGTCTGGACCGAGGCTGCGGCCAGACCCAGCAGGTATGGGCTGTTGAGGAGCAGCAGGCGACGCGGGTGGCGCAAGCCGACGAGGACCGTGCCCGCGATGTAGGCGACCAGCGCCGGCGGTGCGAAATGCCTCGGGCGCATCGAGTCCGGATGCAGCAGCGCGACGTCCACCTTGCCCCGGCCGTAGCGGAGGTACTGCCGGAAGAGATCCGGGATCGACTGACGCGAATGCCACCGGATCTTGAGCGCGGGGTCGAACAGCAGCCGGTGCCCGGCCTGCCGGACGCGGTAGTCGAACTCATAGTCCTCGTTGACCGGGAGCTGCTCGTTCCAGCCGCCGAGCTCACGCACCAGTTCGACGGGGTAGGCGCCGAACGGGATGTGGTCCACCTCCTGGGCGGTGACGCCGTGGTGGTACATCGAGTTGCCGACGCCGAACCGGCTGCCGAGGGCTGCGGCGATGGCCCGGCCGGCTGCGGTCTCGCCGACGCCGTCCTTGCGACCGCCCACACCCCCCCACAACCCCTGGTCGAGCCGGTCGACGGCCGTGCGCACGTAGGACTCGTCGACGGTGGAGTGGGCGTCCATGCGGACGAGCCATCTGCCCCGCGCGGCGGCGAGCCCGAGATTGAGCGACATCGGGATGCCGTGCTGGGGGTTGTGCACCAGCTCGATCCGGTCGTCTGCGGCCATCTGGTCCCGGACCACCCGCAGGGTGTCGTCCCGGGAGCCTCCGTCGACGACGACGATCTGAAGGTTGGCGTAGTCCTGCTTGCGTACCGCGTCCAGACAGCGACCGATGAAGCGCTCTTCGTCTCGTGCCGGAATCATTACGGTGACGAGCTCGTCAGCACTCATGTCTTTCCCTTCTCCTCGTCGTAGGAGCTCAGCGCACGTCCGCACGCGCCGTGTTCGAAACAATGCACAAAGCGAATGCCCCCGCTATTCGGATACCTGTGAGTAATCAATTCCACACAGCGCGCGATCAGCACCCTGGAGTTATCCTCTATTATCTACAGTCGCGCGCAATGTCCCCTATTGTCGCTTATGCGCCAGCAGTCGGCGGCGCTTTGACAGGGGGAACTGCAGTGAAGACTACTTCTCGCGTGGCGGCGGTCACCGCCGGCCTCGGGCTCAGCATCGTGGCGACGGTGGGATTCGCCGCCGCCGCCTCAGCGTACTCGTCGACCCCCAGCGGCCCGACGGGATGGGCGCCCGACGCGGCGGTCCACGCCGTCGTGACCTCAGGTGGCGTCACATTCGTCGGAGGAGCGTTCACCGGCGGGGTCGCGGAGATCGACTCGGCCACCGGGGCACTGATCACGACCGCCAACGTCGGCGGTGACGTACGGGCGCTCGCGGTCTCCGGCTCACACCTGCTGATCGGGGGGTCGTTCTCGACCGTCGACGGGGCCACGCACAAGAAGCTGGCGTCCCTCAGCATCGCGACCGGCCTGCCGGCGGAGCCACACTGGAAGGCGGCAGCCGGGGGGACCGTCCGCGACATCGTCGTGAACGGCAACACCGAGTACTTCGGCGGAGCGTTCACGCACCAGAACGGCCAGCCGCAAGGCGGCCTGGGAGCGGTCACCGTCGATACGGGCAAGCTCGTTTCGTCCTTCACGGTGTCCACGGACAACGCGGTCTTCGGTCTCACGGCCAGTGCAGGCAGGCTCTTCGTGGCGGGCAACTTCACCCATGTCAATGGCCTCGTCCGCAACTCGCTGGCGTCGGTGGCCATGGCCACCAACGCCCTCGAGCCCTGGGCACCCGCTCGTGCCTGCAGCATCTGCAACCAGTACTGGGATGTCGTCGTCGACAACGGCACGGCGTTCGTCGGCACGTCCGGCAACCACCTCGGGGCGTTCTACATCAGCGCGGCGGGGTCGCCGTTCCATGCGGTGGCGGCCAACGGCGACGTCCAGGCGCTCGCGGTCTCCGGAGGCGTCCTGTACGCCGGTGGCCACTTCGGGACGATCGGCAACCAGACCCACGCGATCTTGGCGGCGCTCAACGAGAGGACCGGCGCGGTCGACGCGTCGTTCACTCCGCGGTTCACCACGCACTACCCGGGCATCTGGGGGCTCTCCGCCACCAGCGCGAAGCTGTACGTCGGAGGCGCCTTCACCGCCGCCGGGCCGACACCGCCGAAGCGTTATCCCTACTTCGCGATGTTCAACTGATCATTTCGGCTCGAGCCGGAATGACGGTGTTCCGCAGAAAGCGACGGGGCATGCGCGCAAAGCGACAAGGTAACTGCGTAAGGTCATCTTTTTGGGGCAATTTGGCATCATGTTAAGAAAGCATTAAGGTCACAACAGTGCGCCCTGACACGGTGTCGGGGCGCGTCAGAACCGAAGGACGACTCTTGAAGACAATGTCCCGCGTCGCCGCCATAGCCTCCGGCCTCGCCTTGACGATGGCAGCAACAGTGGGCTTCGCCACCAGCGCGTCCGCCTACTCGACCACACCGAACGGCCCGCTCAGCTGGACGCCGGACGGCCCCGTCCACTCGGTTCTCAACGCCGGCGGCGTCACCTATGTCGGTGGCGCGTTCACCGGCGGGGTGGCCGAGATCAACTCCTCGACCGGTGCGGTCTTGTGGAACGGCAACGCCAACGGCGACGTCCGGGCCCTCGCGCTCTCCAGTGACGGCTCACACCTGATCATCGGTGGAGCCTTCACCACCGTCGCGGGCGCAACGCACAAGAAGCTCGCCTCCCTCGCTGTGTCGTCCGGCGCCGTCGTGCCGACCTGGAAGGCGGCCGCAGGCGGCACCGTGCGCGACATCGTCGTGAGCGGCAGTACCGCCTACTTCGGCGGGATCTTCACCAAGCAGAACGGTGTGGTTCAAGGCGGCCTCGGAGCTGTCAACGTCGACACCGGCAAGGTCGTCCCCGCGTTCAACGCATCGACGAACAAGTCGGTCTTCGGCCTGGCCATCTCGGGGTCGCGGCTGTACATCGCCGGCAACTACACGGCCGTCAACGGCTTGCCTCGCAACTCCCTCTCCTCGTGGAACCTGACCAGCAACACCCTGGACAACTGGAACCCGGCGCGGACGTGCTCGGGTTGCGACCAGTACTGGGACGTCGCCGTCGACGGCAACACAGCCTATGTCGGCTCGTCCGGCCCTGGAGGTCGGCTTGGTGCCTATGACATCACGAGCGGGGCTTCGCGATTCACGACGATCGTCGCCAATGGCGATGTCCAGGCCCTGACGATCTCCGGTGGCTTCGTCTACGCGGGCGGCCACTTCACCACGTTCGCCGGCCAGCCTCGCAAGATCCTGGCCGCAGTCAACGAGACGACCGGTGCGCTCGACGCGTTCTCGGCGAACTTCGTGACCACCTACCCCGGTGTCTGGGCGCTCGACGCGCACAGCTCGACCCTGTACGCCGGCGGCCACTTCACGGCGGCCGGCCCGACACCGCCGAAGCGCTTCCCCTACCTCGCCTTCTTCCCGATGTGAGACGAGGTCTCGAGTGAGGCCGCCCCCCGCGGCGACCGTTCGGTCGTCCGTCAGGGGGCGGTTTCTCGTTCGTGCACGTGGCGCCGCCCACCCATTGATCAGCAGCCCATCACAGCCTCGACCGATGTGATCGCGAGAAGAGCGCAATGACACCGCCGGCCGTACCCGACGACCACGCCGGGCTGGTACGCGACGTCGTGGCGCTGGCGGAGCAACGAGCAGGGGACTGGTTCTCGCCGTTCGAGGGCACCCGGCCGGTGGTGTCCTTGGTGAGCTACAGCGTGCGGCCGCGCTGCTACCTGTACCGATTCACGCTGGCCGCACCGTCGGCTCGGCGTGAGATCGTCGCCAAGGTCCGGCACTCCGATCCGCAGCACCGCCGCGCCGACCGCTACCCCGACCGTCCAGAGCTGACACCGCACCGCACGATCTCCGACGCCGAGGCCGCACACCTGGAGTACGTCGGCCTCAACCAGATCGCTGCGGCGCTGCAGGGAGCCGACCCACAGCGTCTCGGGGTCCTGCGGGCGCTCGCCGAACTGCCCGACCGGGCCACTGTCGTGATGGAGTACGTGGACCAGCCGACGCTGCGGCAGCTCGTCGCGCGCCCGCGGGCACGACCCGGGCGCCGGGCACCTGGGCCGGTCCGTGACTGCGTCTGGACCGCTCTGGGGGAGTGGCTGTCGCGTTTCCACTCCGCTCACCCGGGAGACTCCCTACCGGACCGGATGACGTCCAGCGACGACGTCGTGGGCCAGCTCGACCGCTCCGTGGAGTTCGTCGCCCGTACCGGGGTGGACGTCTCGGGCATCAGGCGTCTGACGGAGTCCGCGATCCGCCGGTTGCACGCCGGCTGGCCGTCGGAGCTCCCGAGCGCGCTCGGCCACGGCGACTTCACGGCCCAGAACGTCTTCGTCGCACCGGAGGGCAGGATCACGATTTTCGACCCGCTCCCGCTCTGGCGGGTCTGCGTGTTCGAGGACCTGGCCCGACTGACCATGGGCCTTCGGCTGCTGGGTCCTCAGGCGGTCACCCGCGGACGGCTGTTCAGGCCCGCACACCTGGATCGGTGGGAGTCCGACCTGCTCGCCGCCTACTCGGGGAGCGCCAGGCCGCTTCGGGACCTTCTGCACGTCTACCAGGCGGTGCTCCTCCTCGACCGCTGGTGCCAGCTCCTCGGCAAGCGCCCGCAGGGCGGGCGCGGACGCGACAACTTCCGCAGGGCCCGGGTACGGATCACCACGGGGTGGTTCGACTCCGAGGCCGTCCGCCTCAGCGGTCTTCTGCGCTGACG
>JAWWPH010000117.1:0-3144 GCA_033850875.1 Nocardioidaceae bacterium
TACGAAGGTTTCCTGCGGTGATGCGGGTCCTCTTCATGGGCCCGCCCGGAGCCGGCAAGGGTACGCAGGCGGCCCTGGTCGCCGAGCACTTAGGGGTGCCCCAGATCTCGACCGGGGACATCTTCCGGGCCAACGCCGCGGCCGGCACCGAGCTCGGCGTCATCGCGAAGCGGTACATGAAGGCCGGCGAGTACGTGCCGGACGAGGTCACCAACGACATGGTCCGGGCCCGGCTGGCGGAACCGGACGCGAGGCGGGGCTTCCTGCTCGACGGTTACCCGCGCACGGTCGACCAGGTGGCGCGGCTCGACGAGATGCTCGCCGACCTCGGGACCTCTCTCGACGGCGTCATCGTGCTCCGCGTCGACCGCGAGGAGCTGATCGCACGGCTCCTTGAGCGCGCCCGCACGAGCGGGCGTGCCGACGACACCGAGGAGGTGATCCGCTACCGGCAGGAGGTGTACGCCGAGCAGACCGCCCCGTTGCTGTCGCTGTACTCCGACCGCGGACTGGTCGTCGAAGTCGACGGGCACGGCACGGTCGACGAGGTCGCGGAGCGCATCTGGAACGCCCTCGCCATGCAAGACGTGAAGGAGGCCTGAGCGGTGGGCCTGCGCGACCGTCGGATCGAGGTCAAGACGCCCGACCAGATCGCCCTGATGCGGCGGGCGGGCCTGGTGGTGGCGGAGACGCTGGAGCTGCTCCGCGAGGCTGTCGCGCCCGGTGTCTCGACCCTCGAGCTGGACGCCGTCGCCGAGCGGCACATCCGCTCGCGCGGCGCGACGCCGAACTTCCTCGGCTACCACGGCTTCCCGGCCACGATCTGTACGTCGGTCAACGACGAGGTCGTGCACGGCATCCCCGGCGCACGGGTACTGCGCGACGGCGACGTCGTGTCGCTCGACTGCGGCGCGATCGTCGACGGCTGGCACGGTGACGCGGCGATCACCGTACCCGTCGGCGAGGTCGGCCCCGAGCTCACGGAGCTGCTGCGGGTGTGCGAGGAGTCGCTCTGGCACGGGATGGCAGCGGCGCACCTCGGCGGCCATGTCAGCGACATCTCCGCCGCCGTCGAGTCCTACGTGCGCTCGCACGGCCGTTACGGCGTGGTCGAGGACTACGTCGGCCACGGGATCGGCTCGGCGATGCACATGCCACCCAGCGTTCCCAACTTCGGCCGGCCAGGGAAGGGCCCGAAACTCGTACAGGGGATGGCGCTCGCCGTCGAGCCGATGATCACGTTGGGCACGATCGAGACGCACGTCCTCGACGACGACTGGACGGTCAAGACCGACGACGGGTCGTGGTCGGCGCACTTCGAGCACTCGTTCACGCTGACGCCCAAGGGGGCGCTGGTCCTCACGGCCGCAGACGGCGGCGCGGCCAAGCTGGCCGAGCTCGGCGTCCCCTGCGCCGCCTGAGGCTGCCCTCGCCCGGGTCGGGCCGGCCCCTTGACCCGAACGATCCGAGTTCGAGGTAGTCCCTGCTACCTGGAGGCCGGATCCGGCTGGAGGGAAGGTGCCCGGGCGACGGGGCGGCAGTCGACCGAGCAGGGAACCGCCCGGGCAACCACAGCACACAACAGCGGCGACCACAGCGGTTGGGCTCGAGGACTGCCGCGGCCTTAGGGTGAGCCCATGGCTGATGACAAGGAGATCCGAAGTCACATCGGCGACCTGGTTGCCGAGGAGCACCGGCTCAGGGAGAAGCGTTCGCGCGCGGAGATCTCCGCCGACGCCGAGCACGCCAGGCTGCGAGCGATCGAGACCGAGCTCGACCAGGCCTGGGACCTGCTGCGCCAGCGCGAGGCCCGCAGGGAGTTCGGTGAGAACCCCGACGAGGCTCGCGTCCGGTCCGAAGACGTCGTAGAGAGGTACGAAGGCTGACCGAGTCCGAGGCGGCGCCGCACGAGATCGAGCAGCTCTTCTCCGGTGAGGACTGGTACGGCGAGGACCTCGCGGCCCGAAAGTTCACCGGCTGCCGCTTCGTCGACTGCGACCTCACCGAGTGCACCACCAACGGGGCGGTTTTCGAGGCAAGTCAGTTCGTCGGCTGCCGACTCAACGCGTCGACTCATCGCAGCACGGTGTTCGCCCGCTGTACCTTCCGCCGGACGTCGTTCTTCGCGGCGGCCCTCCTCGGTTGCAAGCTCGTGGGCTCCGGCTTCTCGTCCTGCACGCTCACGCCGCTGCGGGTCGAGGGCGGGGACTGGTCCTTCGTGGCGTTGGAGGGTTCGGACCTCACGGGAGTGGACCTGTCCGGCGTACGCCTCGACGAGGCGGACCTGTCCGGCGCGAACCTGACCCGGGCCACGTTCCGCGGAGCCCGCATGTCGCGCTCGGTGCTGGCCGGTGCCACGCTGGACGAGACCGACCTCGCGGGTGCCGCACTCGACGGTGTCGACCTTCGAGGTCTCGACTGGCGGCGCACCAAGCTCGACTCCGTGCAGCTGCTCCTGCTCGCCGAGCAGCTCGGGATCGACGTCAGCGAGTGAGGCTGTTGTCCGTCCGCGTCCTCGCCTCCCGCCCCATCCGCCACGACTCGGAGACCACGGGCCGGATTTCTTGATTTCGCCCTGTTGCGCGTAAACTTGGAGGTCGGCCCGCAACCGGGCCCGTATCGTCGTGCCCCGCGGCTGCCTGATGACTCCTCGTCACAGGAGGGGCGTGCGCCGAGGCGGCCCGGAGCAGACCGCCAGCTACGCGGGCTCGACCGGGCTCACGTCACCACCACCCACCAGTACTGCGACAGATTGCGGAGGATATGCCGAAGAAGGAAGGGGTCATCGAGATCGAAGGCACCGTCGTCGAGGCGCTCCCGAACGCCATGTTCAGGGTCGAGCTCAACAACGGGCACAAGGTCCTCGCCCACATCAGCGGCAAGATGCGCCAGCACTACATCAGGATCCTCCCCGAGGACCGTGTGGTCGTGGAGCTGTCGCCGTACGACCTCACCCGCGGACGCATCGTCTACCGGTACAAGTGATCAGTCCAGTCCGAACCCGCCGTCAACCCCGCCCGCCGTCCGCGACTCTCCAAGCCGTGGCCGGCGAGCCGACCTGGAGAGCTCGATGAAGGTCAACCCGAGCGTCAAGAAGATCTGCGACAAGTGCAAGGTGATCCGCCGCAACGGGCGGGTCATGGT
>JAWWPH010000137.1:0-2898 GCA_033850875.1 Nocardioidaceae bacterium
CTCGGTGGACGGGTCGGAGGGATCGGTCGCGACCTGGTCGGCCGAGGTGGCTCCGGTCGCCAGTGGGTGGTCCGGCGTCTCGGCACCGGACGGGTACTCCTCCCACCCGGGCTGGTCGGCGGTCGGCTGGCCCCAGGCCTGCGGACCGGGACCGGCCGGGGGTGCCCACTCCTGCTGGACGGGGGGTGCGCCCCAGTGCTGCTGCTCCGCAGGCGTTCCCCATGGCGGCTGAGCCGGCGAGGGGGGTGGCCACGCCTGATCGGGCGGCTGCGCCCAGTGCTGCTCCGGCTGCGGAGCCCAACCCGGGTGTCCGGGAGGCGCAGGAGCGTACCCCTGACCAGGCTGGCCGTACGGCGCGTACGGCTGGCCGCCGGGGTACTGCTGCGGGCCGTACCCCGCCTGCGGACCCCAGGGCTGCTGCGAGGCGCGAGCACTTCTCGGCAGCCGGGAGAACACCGAGTACGCGAAGAGCAGTATGAGCGACAGCAGCCCCAGCTTCGCGAGGGCCAGTGCCAGGCTCGCGAACTTGACCTGTGCGATCCCGAACCCCTGTCCGACTCGCAGGCCGTTGGACCCCAGCGACGTCACCCAGCAGATCAACCCGAACAGCAGGGCCAGACCGCCGATCACGAGCGCCACGAGGACCACGACCCGCGCGCGCCGGCTCGGCTCCCCGAACGCTGCGGCGAGCAGCACCGCCCCGACCAGCGACAGAAGCAGGATCGGGACCGTGAACAGGTACTCGTACAGGCCGGCACGATACGAGAACGGCTCCCCGATCTGTGAGCTCTTGAAGATCAGGACCAGGGCGCTGAGGAGGTAGAGGCCGGCGACGCCGAGGAGTGCGAACGCGAAGACGTCACGCAGCCTCTTCACGACGTCGGTGACCATCGGTGACCTCCTCGTGCGGCTCCGGGGCGTCCACCGGTCAGACTGCCACATGTTCTGCGCGGCTGGTGGCTACCCTGCCTGCATGCACATCACGGTTCTGTCGGGAGGCGTCGGCGGGGCCCGCTTCCTGACCGGGCTGCGGGACGCCGTGGACAGCGCGCGCGACTCGATCACGGTCATCGGCAACACCGCCGACGACATCTGGATGTTCGGGCTGCGGATCTGTCCCGACCTCGACACCGTGATGTACACGCTCGGGGACGGGATCGACCTCGAGCGAGGCTGGGGCCGGCGTGGCGAGACGTGGCACGCGAAGGACGAGCTGGCCGCGTACGGCGTGGAGCCCGGCTGGTTCGGGCTCGGCGACCGCGACATCGCGACGCATCTCGTTCGCACGCAGATGCTCAACGCGGGCTTCCCGCTCTCGGCCGTCACCGCCGCGCTGTGCGAGCGGTGGCAGCCCGGCGTCGACCTCATTCCCATGACCGACGACAGGGCCGAGACGCACGTCGTGATCGACGACGACACCACCGGGGCAGGGCGGCGGGCCGTGCACTTCCAGGAGTACTGGGTGCGCCTGCACGCGCCCCGCGCGCACTCCGTGGTCGTGGTGGGAGTCGAGGAGTCGAGCCCCGCGCCCGGCGTCCTCGAGGCCATCGGCAACGCCGATCTTGTCGTCGTCCCGCCCAGCAACCCGGTGGTCTCGGTCGGCACGATCCTGGCGGTACCCGGGATAGCCGACGCGCTCCGGGCCACGAGCGCCCCGGTCGTGGGTGTCTCGCCGATCATCGGCGGCTCACCCGTACGAGGAATGGCCGACAAGCTCCTTCCTGTCATCGGCGTAGAGGTCAGCGCGGCGGGCGTCGCGCGCCACTACGGCTCCCGCGGGGCGGGGGGGCTCCTCGACGGCTGGCTCGTCGACGAGGCGGACGCGGCCGCCCTACCCGAGATCCGGGAGCTCGGCATCACCGCCGAAGCCGTGCCGCTGTTCATGCGCGACGCCGACTCGACCCGCGACATCGCGCGGGCGGCGCTCGACCTGGCCTCGGCCCCGGCACCCGGATGACCGGGGAGCCTGAGACGCCGCAACGGATCGAGATCAGCTCGTTCTCCTGGCCCGAGGTCACCGCCGGAGCCGACCTCGCAGCGCTCGTCGCTGAGCACGCGGAGCTCGCGGACGGCGACGTCGTCGTCATCACCAGCAAGGTGGTCAGCAAGGCGGAAGGCCGGGTACAACCAGGCGGACGGCCGCAGGCCGTCGACCGGGAGCTGACCCGGGTAGTGGCACGCCGCGGCCCCAACGTCATCGCCCAGACCCGGCACGGGCTCGTCATGGCGGCTGCCGGGGTCGACGCCTCGAACGTCGACTCCGGGTCGGTCGTCACCCTGCCAGGGGACCCGGACGAGTCCGCACGCCGGCTCCGCGAGGCCCTGTTCGACCGGACCGGTTGCAACGTGGCAGTCGTCGTCACCGACACCGCCGGCCGGGCCTGGCGCAACGGGCAGACCGACATGGCCATCGGCTGCGCCGGGATCCCGCCGCTCGTGGACCTCGCCGGGACGGTCGACCGGTACGGCAACGTGCTCAGTGTGACCGCGCCCGCGGACGCCGACGAGATCGCAGCGGCAGCCGACCTCGTGAAGGGCAAGACCACCGGACGTCCGGTCGCCGTCGTCCGCGGTCTGCGAAGCCGCGTACTCCCCCCTGGCGTGCCCGGTCCGGGCGCCGCGACCCTGGTACGCGGCAGCGACGACGACCTGTTCGGCCTGGGGTCGCGGGACGCGGTCGTGGCCGCCTCGCTGCGGGTCGACCCTGTGGCCCTCTCCTCGTTCCCCCAGCGCATCGAGTCCGACCCCGACCCGTTCGACCGGCTGACGTCGCAGTGCGAGCACGTGCGGATAACCAGCAACCCGCAGCCCGACGCTCCCGGCGTCTCGGGTGCGGCGACGTGGCTGGTGCAGATCGAGGTCTGCCAGCCTGCCGATCCCGAGGACTGGATCGAGGTC
>JAWWPH010000142.1:0-2970 GCA_033850875.1 Nocardioidaceae bacterium
CTTCGACAAGCTCATCCCCGCCAGGGTCCGCTGCGCACAGGTCGGCGAAGCGTTCACCGCACTGGTGGAGGTGGCCGGTGGCGTGCCGACGGCAGGTGAAGATTCGCCGCTACCGGGTGCGGGGCGCCGCATCGACAAGGCGACGGAGTGCTGGGCGGCCACCACGACGACGGCGGACGCGACCAGGACGCCGACCACGGTACGCGTACGCACTCACCATCCCCCATCGACAGACGTGAGCCCAGCGTAGCCGGGAAGCAGCGCGAGCGGGGCGCGCCGCAGCGACCGGCTCGAGTCAGCCCCAGGCCTCTGTCTCGGCCGACCGGGAGGTGGTCGAGCCTCGGCGAACCGGTTCGAGCCTGCCGCGCATCATGGTCACTCCGATCGATAGTCCGATACAGACGTAATACCCGCATTATGCCATTTCATCACCGTCACTGCGCTACAGCCGTTGCCGCTACTCCTCCGATTCCTCCAGCAGCATCCGCAGCGTGTGTTCGAGCGCCGTGAGGTCCGCTCCGGTCAACGCAGCAAGTGCGGCCGGGGGCGCCGACTGGATGCTCTCGGCCTTGCGGGCCACGGCCCGCCCCGCCGCTGTGATCCGCACCAGCTTGGAACGCCGATCTGCGGGGTTCGCCTCGCGCCGAACCAGACCGCGCTGCTGGAGGTCGTCGACGATCACGGACGTGTACGGCGCGTCCGTCATCAGCCTGTCGCTCAGCTGACGCTGGGTCAGCGGCCCCGATGTCAGCCGGCTCAGGGCCTTGACCCGTAGATAGCTCATCCCGGTCGCCTCGGACACCGCGCCGCGGCGATCGTGGAGTTCCAGCACCAGCTTGCGCATCGAGCGCCAGGCGTTGGTGGCCGGATCCGACTCGGCGCTCATCCCCTCAGCCCCGCCACCCCGGGGGACGACGACGCGGCCCGCACGTCGAGCATCCGGGCGACTCTTCCCGCCGAGACGACGGCGCGTCGCCCCGTGGTGGCGACGGCGAGCACGAAGATCGCGGCGCTGCACCCGACCACGAGCCACCAGCCGGCGTGACTGGCCGAGGAGAACTCTGTCCTGATGGCGGCCCCGGCACCGCCGCTGACGATGGCGCCCACTACCGCGACCCCGAGCGAGGCGCCGATCTGGCGGCTGGTGGACGCGACCGCGGCGGCGACACCGGCCTGGCTGCGGGGCATTCCGGACACGGCAGCGTTGGTGATCGGAGCGTTGACCATCCCGAAGCCGAGCCCGAAGACCAGGTAGCAGGCGAGCAGCCACGGGTAGCCGAGGTGGTCGGTGAGCTGGGTCAGCGGAAGGGCCCCGAGCAGCATGCCGGTGCCGGCGACCAGCAAGGGGATGCGGGGGCCCCGGTTGGCCACCATCCGGCCCGAGATGGGTGCGAACACCGCCGTCATGGTGGCCATCGGCAGCAGGAACAGCCCGGCTTGCAGCGCACTGAGGCCGCGAACGTCCTGGAGATAGAGGGTGTTGAGGAAGAGGAAGGCGCTGAATGCTCCGAGAGCGGCCACAGCCGTGAGGGTGGCACCGGTGAACGGGATGCTGCGGAAGAAGGTCAGCTCGATGAGCGGGTCCTCGCGGCGGGGCTCGTAGCGCACCAGCGCGACCACGCACGCAACGCAGAAGGCGGCGAGCGCCCAGGTCTCCGCGGGATGTCCTGCCTTCGGCCCCTCGATGATCGCGTACGTCAGTGAGAGCAGCGCGGCGATGACCAGGACCTGCCCTACCGGGTCGATCCGGCGGGCGCGCTCGGCCTTGGACTCCGGCACGAAGATCGCTGCGAGCACGATCGCGGCGAGGCCGATGGGGACGTTGATCCAGAAGATCGAGCGCCACCCGACGGACTCGACCAGGATCCCGCCGAGCACCGGGCCGACACCGAGGCTGATGCCGACCACACCGGCGAAGACGCCGATCGCCCTGGCCCGCTCACGGGGATCGGTGAACACGTTGGTGACGATCGACATCGCCACCGGGTTGAGCATCGAGCCACCGACCGCCTGCAGCATCCGGAAGCCGACCAGCCAGCCCAGTCCGGGTGCGGCGCTGCACAGGAGCGACCCCATCGTGAACAACGCCAGGCCGACCTGGAAGATCCGGCGTCGACCGATCCGGTCCGCGGTGGACCCGGACAGGACGAGCAGACTCGCCAGGACGACGGTGTACGCGTCGATGGTCCACTGCAGTCCCGAGACCGAGGCGTGCAGGTCGGCACGAATGGACGGCAGCGCCACGTTGACGATCGTGATGTCCATCCCGACGATCAGGATGCTCATGCAGCAGATCGCGAGGATCACGCGTCGACGGCCGCTGCTGAGCTCAGGCACCGGCCAGGCTGCTAGTTATAGTCATACAACCATTGTATACACACAACATCGTGGGGATGTTCACCGATGGCTTTCACTATGACGACTGTCATGGTATGACGGTGGCATGACACAGCACCCTCGACACGGCTCTGCCGGACTCGTGGGGTTCCTGGGTCTCGGTTTGATGGGGCAGCCGATGGCCATCAACCTCGCCCGCGCCGGCACACCCCTGATTGTCTGGAACCGGACTCCGCAGCGGTGCAGCCCGTTGCGTTCGCTCGGTGCTCAGGTGGGGTCGAGTCCGGCCGAGGTGCTGCGCCGGGCCGAGATCTCCATCCTGATGTTGGCTGACAGCCGGGCGATCGACACCGTCCTGGCCCGAGGAAGCGACGCATTCACCGGCAACGTGGCGGGGCGCATCATCGTGCACATGGGCACGACGTCGCCGGCATACTCGGCCCGGCTCGGGCGCGAGATCGTGGCCGCCGGCGGGGCGTACGTCGAGGCGCCGGTGTCGGGGTCCCGCAAGCCGGCGGAAGACGGGCAGCTCGTGGCCATGCTCGCCGGCGACGACTCCAGCCTCGAGGCCGTGAGGCCTGTGCTGCGGCCGATGTGCCGTGACCAGTTCGTGTGCGGCGAACCTCCCAACGC
>JAWWPH010000197.1:0-9889 GCA_033850875.1 Nocardioidaceae bacterium
CGGCGACTCCGGGATAGGCCGCGCCGTGGCCGTGGCGTTCGCCCGCGAAGGGGCGGACCTGCTCATCTCGTACCTGCCCGGCGAGGACGACGACGCCAAGGAGACCGCGCGGCTGGTCGAGGAGGCCGGACGGAGGGCGATACTGCTTCCGGGGGACCTCACGTCGGAGGAGACCTGCCAGCAGGTCATCGATCGCGCTGTCTCGGAGTTCGGTCGCATCGACATCCTCGTGAACAACGCGGCATACCAGATGGCACAGCCGGGTGGCATCGAGGACATCACCACCGAGCAGTTCGACCGGGTGCTGAAGACGAACCTGTACGCGATGTTCTGGACCTGCAAGAAGGCGCTCCCCCACATGCCGAAGGGGTCGGTCATCATCAATACGTCGTCAGTACAGGCGTCGTCGCCGTCCCCCGAGCTGCTGGACTATGCCACCACCAAGGCCGGCATCGTGAACTTCACGCGCGGCCTGGCGTCCTCCGTCGCCGAGCGCGGGATCCGGGTGAACTCGGTGGCGCCGGGTCCCATCTGGACGCCGCTGATTCCGGCCACCATGCCGTCGGAGCAGGTGGAGAGCTTCGGCGAGCAGACCCCGCTCGGCCGGGCCGGGCAGCCGGCCGAGCTAGCTCCCGCCTACGTGTTCCTCGCCTCCCCGGAGTCGAGCTTCATCACCGGCGAGGTGCTGGCCGTCACCGGCGGTCAGCCGGTCTGAGGCGTTCCTCGAAGCGTAGCGTCGGTGGTGGGCCGGTCACCCGCCGCCGATGCTCGGTTCTGCCCGCCAGGAGTGCGCTTCGAGGAGCGCTCATGGGCCGACAAGGCCCGAAGATCGGCGGCACGCAGGCCCTCACAGCCGGGCGATCGACTTCCCCCGTTTGGCCCTGTTGTGACCCACTCCGGGGATACGGTCGCTGCATGTCTTCGCCCCGACACCGCCCGCTTCTGATTCTCGCTTCCTTGTTACTTTCCGTGGCGGCGGCGGCGACGTGGGCGCAGCCCTCGGCCGCGGTGGGCACGACACAGGTGCAGTCGCGCACGCAGGTCGTACAGGGGTGTGAGCACTACCGCGTGGCGCCGAGGCATTACGTCGTGATCGCGTGTGGAGACGGGAACCTGTACCTCAACGGGCTGCAGTGGCGTTACTGGCACCAGTTCGACGCTCGCGGGCATGGGTATCTCGTCGCCAACGACTGTGACCCGAGCTGCGCCGAGGGGCACTTCCATCGGTACCCGGCCCGGTTCCACCTGACGCGGGCCCGCACCGACCACGGTCACTTCGTCTTCCACCACGTCAGCGTCCGCTTCACGGGCAACAGGCCAGCGCATCCGCGTTATCTCGAGGAGCTGCAGCTCGTCGGACATCCCGCCTAGCCGCGGCGGCTGACCGACCTCGATGCGTCCGAGTGCCGGTGCCCATACCCTGCAGAACACCCGCCGATCGCGGTATCAGTACCGCTGAGCTGCGCAGTCGACCGCGAGGATGATGGCTTCGACGTCGGCGAGCTGCGTCTCATGGTGCTCCACGGAGATCGTCGGCCCCTTGGCACTGTCGCCGGACCTAGCGCTGAAGCCGCCCTCATGGAGCCGGAACGGTGCGTCGTACTGCGTCTGCCGGTCGTGCATGACGAACTCAGACAGCATGGGCGCGCCGGGACTGTGTATCGCTGTCCACGACCTGCTGGGGAGCAATTGACCCGGGAGCGTTGCGGCGTCCGTGACCCACGTCGCACTCCTGGGAGCTCGCGCTGAGGTCGGCGAGGAGGTACCGGTCGAGCTCCGCCGCGATCCGATCGGCCTTCGCGCTGTCCCGGTCGGCCTTCGCGAGCTGCCGGGCCCGGAACGCGGGGCCGTCGTCGTCGCCGCTCACAAAGGCGTCGAGGATGGCCGTCTGGTCGCGCTGGTCCGCCTCGAACGCCCGGATCGCAGCGCGGTCATCCCTCAGCGCCGCTTCGGCCAGGATGGCGTCGATCTGCTCCGCTCGCTTGCTCGACGCATCCGCGGGGGCTTCCGGCGCAGCACTGCGCTGATCGGGGGGCCGGTCAGTCTCAGCCGTGCCTCTTCTTCCGGCTAGGCCGACACTGCGTAAATCCATGGCACACCCCGAGCGGTGACGTAACGACGTAAGAGCACTCTCAGTAACTAGAGTGCCACTTTGTGCTACGCATGTAAAGGGCCCTGCGCGGCGCGGCGCTGACCCGCTTCATGACCGGGGTGACCCTCCTGGCGTCGCGGTCGGCAACGCGAGGAGCCCGCCGGCCGGCTCACCGCGAACGACCTGCCGCATTCCCGTCGACTGTCGATGCACGAGCGCCGCGGTTTCGGGGACCTGAGCAGTCTGAGAGCGCTGGCGGAGAACACCGAGTATCGCTGTCAGGACCCGGCGGGGCGCATCCTGACAGCGATACACCTCCCGGCGGCCCTCGGAGGCTGTGCTGTCAACCTGCATGGAGGGCCCAGGAGTTGGTAGCTGCCCGGGCGACCGCGGACTCTAGCAATGTCCATGCCCGGCTGACGCTGACTTAGTCAGTAAGGGTGTCGGTTCGCTCGGTCCTACTCCCAGGTGGAGGTGACGGGCGGTGGCGGTGAGTCCGCAGCGGCGGCGCTGGCGACCTGACCGCCGAAACCGAGGAGCGTGACGACGAGGAGACCGGTGGCGAAGAGACGCTTCATAGCCCGATCCAATCACTAGTCTGGCTGGTGTTGTGTACACGCCGGCCCCCAAACGCAGAGACGACGTCGAGCGGGTCTGGGCGGAAGTCTTTGCCGAACATGGTGGCGCGCCATCGCGGCCCGCCGCTCCTCTCAATCAGAGGCGGTCTCCCAGTTCAGGGGGTTCTTCTTACTCGGTTGGACCCGCGGCGGCTCGCCCGGCATCTTGGGGTAGTCCGGCGGGTAGGGCATGTCGCCCCGCCCGGCGCTGACGTCCTTGTCGTACAGCTCCAGCAGCGGCTCCAGCGAGTGGTGGACGTCGTCGATCGCGGCATGCGGGTCGCCTATCTCGGCATACCGTCTCGGAACGGTGTGCAACGTGAAGTTGCGAGGGTCGACGCCGTCGAGCTCGTCCCAGCCGACCGGCGTGGATACCGGTGCACCGGGGAGGGGCCGCAGGCTGTACGCGCTGGCAATGGTCCGGTCGCGGGCGTTCTGGTTGTAGTCGACGAAGATCGCCCGCCCCCGCTCCTCCTTCCACCAGCTGGTCGTCACCTCACCGGGCATCCGTCGCTCGAGCTCGCGTCCGAAGGCGATGGCCGCATGGCGTACGTCCGTGAAGCTCCAGCGTGGCTCGATGCGCAGGTAGATGTGCACTCCGCGGTTGCCGGACGTCTTGGGGAAGCCGCGGTAGCCGAGATCCTCCAGAAGCCGACGAGCCCCACCGGCGACGCGTACGGCGTCCGCGAAGTCCGTACCGGGCTGCGGGTCGAGGTCGATCCGGAGCTCGTCGGGATGCTCGACGTCGTCGCTGCGTACCGGCCACGGATGGAAGGTGATGGTCCCGATCTGCGCCGCCCAGGCCACTACCGCCGGCTCCGTCGGGCACACTTCGTCGGCAACGCGTCCGGACGGGAACGTGATGCGCGCCGTCTCGACGTAAGGCGGCGCACCCTTCGGGATCCGCTTCTGGAAGAACGCGTCGCCGTGCGGATCGGTCCGCGTGGTCTGCTTGACGTCGGGGAGGACGCCCTTGGGCCAGCGCTCCAGCGTCGTCGGCCGGTTCCGTACCGCACGCATGATGGCCTCGCCGACGCTGGCGTAGTACTGCACGACGTCGAGCTTCGTCGCCTCCGGTGACGAGTCGGTCGCCGGGTAGATGACGCGGTCGGGGTTCGTCACTCGTACCGACGTGCCGCCGACGTCGATCTCCGTGGCTTGGGTCGGCATGCGCACAGCGTATCGACCGCTGTACCGGACCCCCGGCCGGCCGCTGAGACGTCGATCGGTGAGCGACACGCCGGCAGAAGAGGGCCGCCGGTGACGTCTCGCGGGAGGAGGGTCGGCTTGACCGGGGCCGTAGGCTCTGGGCTATGACGACAGAGGTATCCAAGACCGAGGACGAGTGGCGGGCCCTGCTCAGCAAGGAGGAGTACGCCGTCCTCCGCAAGGCCGGGACCGAGCGGCCGTGGTCCGGGGCGTACGTCGACACCAAGACCGAGGGTGTCTACCGCTGCCGCGCCTGCGGGGCCGAGCTGTTCCGCTCGAGCGAGAAGTTCGACTCGCACTGCGGCTGGCCGTCGTTCTGGTCGCCGGGCGACAGCGACAGCGTCGTCCTCATCGAGGACCGCACGCTCGGCATGACCCGAACCGAGGTCCGGTGCGCGACCTGCAACTCACACCTCGGCCACGTGTTCCTCGGTGAGGGCTACGACACGCCGACAGACGCGCGGTACTGCATCAACAGCATCAGCCTGACGCTCGAGCCCGCGGAGTAACCCCTCCGAGCCTGGCGTGGTCTCACGGCAGTGTCGTCACGAGCTCGTCGATCGTGCGCCGGTGACCGGTGTAGAACGGCACCTCCTCGCGGACGTGCATCCTCGCCTTGCTGCCCCGCAGGTGCCGCATCAGGTCGACGATGCGGTGCAGCTCGTCGGCCTCGAAGGCCAGGATCCACTCGTAGTCGCCCAGCGCGAACGACGCCACCGTGTTCGCCCGTACGTCGGCGAACGCGCGCGCCATGTGCCCGTGCTCGGCGAGCATCGCCTTGCGCTCGGCGTCCTCGAGCAGGTACCACTCGTACGACCGGACGAACGGGTACACACAGATGAAGTCGCGCGGCGACTCGTCGGCGAGGAACGCGGGGACATGGCTCTTGTTGAACTCCGCCGGCCGGTGCAGCGCCAGCTGTGACCACACCGGAACGAGCCGCTGCCCGAAGGCGGTGCGACGCAGCCGGCTGTAGGCGGACTGCAGCTGCTCGGCCGTGGGAGCATGCCACCACACCATCAGGTCGGCGTCGGCACGCAGCCCGGAGAGGTCGTACGTGCCGCGCACGGTGACGTCGGACTCGGCCAGCTCGGCGAACAGCTCCGCCACCTCGGCCGCCTGCGCCGCCCGGCCGTCGTCGTCGTGCATCGGCTCGGCCACCTCGAACACCGACCACATCGTGTACCGGATCAGCTCGTTCAGCGCCCGCGCAGCCTTGCCTTGGGCTGGACGTTTGCCGGTCTCGGGTGCGTCGCTCATGCCTCTATTGTCGCGGCCGCGTCCAGTTCGGCCAGCACCCGGGTCGCCGCCTGACGCCCGCTGGCGATGACGGCCGGGATGCCGACGCCCCCGTAGGCCGCGCCGCAGACGTCGATCCCGGGCGCGGCGTCGATCGCGCTGCGCAGCCTGCTCATGCGGTCGAGGTGGCCGACGGCGTACTGAGGCAACCCCCCGACCCACCGGGTCACCCGCGCGTCGAGTGGGGTCGCCGGTACACCGACGACCTCCCGCAGCTCGGCGGCGGCCGCCTCGACCAGTTCGCCGTCGGTGCGCTGCAGGGACACCTCGTCGCGGTGCCTCCCGACCGAGCAGCGCACGAACGCGGTGCCACCGCGCATCCACGCCCACTTCTGCGACGAGAACGTCGCCGCCTTGACCAGCCGTCCGTCGACGGGCGGCACGAGGAAGCCCGTCCCCTCGAGTGCCGGCATCCGGTCGGACTCCCAGGCCATCGTGACGATCGCCACCGACGCGTACTCGATCGCGGCCAGCTCGCGAGCCGCCCCAGGGGCCACGTCGCGGAGCAGTCGGGCTGCCGGGGCCGCGGGCGTCGCGAGCACGACCACATCGGCCGTGGTCACGGAGGGCGCGGCCGCCGACCCCATCACGAGCCGCCATCCGGGCGACGAGCCGCCTTCGACACCACTCTCGGACGCGACTCCGCCGGTCCGCGCGAGCTCGCGCACCCTCGCGTCCAGGACCACGGAGCCGCCCCGTCGGACCACGTCGGCGGCGACGGCCTCGGGCAGCTGGCCCACCCCGCCGACGAGACCGGCGAACACCGGCGCGGGCGCCTGACCGGCGTCGGTACCGTCGCCCGGCCCGCCGCCCGCGGCCGCTCGCGCGGCTGCGAGCAGGCCGCCGAGCTCGCGGATCGGCCCGACGAGCTGCGGCAAGGCCGCGAACAGGGAGATCTCGTCCGAGCGTCCCGCGTACACACCGCCGAGCAACGGCTCGACGAGCCGGTCGCGGACCTCGTCCCCGAGTCGCTGCGCCACCACGGCTCCGACTCCGACGTCCGCCGCGAGGTCGAGCGACGGCAGCCGCGTCTCCGCCTCGGCGCGGGCGGCGCCGTCCCGGCTCAGCAGCCCCGACTCCGCCGCGGAGGCCACGTCGACCGGAATACCCATGACCGTCGCCGGGAGCGGCTTCAGCGAGCGCCGCGTCCAGATCGCCGCGCCCGACACGGCGGGGTGCACGACCCTGTCGGCCAGGCCGACCTCGCGGGCCAGCGCTACCGCCTCCGGGCGACGGCTCAGCATCGACTCCGCGCCGAGGTCGACCAGCCGGCCCGCGACCTCGCCACGGGCTAGCTTGCCGCCGAGCACGGGTGAGCCCTCGTACACCGTGACGACCAGGCCCGGCCGTGACACCAGCAGCGCATGCGCACACGCGAGGCCGGCCATCCCGGCTCCGACGACGGCGACCCGCGCTGGCTGTGCCATGGCGCCAGCCTCGCACGACGGGCCGGGCGGCACGGCACCCCGTGGGAACCGAGCGGCGGTGGGTTCCGTCACAGCACCATGCGAGCTCCGGTGAGGACCCCCCGACGTCTGTACGGTCGCGCGCGGGTCGGCTGGCCGCTCAGCGCAGTGGCCGTGCTGCTGGCGGTCGGCGGCTGCTCCGGCGTGCATTCGGGCGCGAATTCGTCCTCGGGCGCCGACACGGGCGGGTCGGACTCCGGCTCGGCACTCGGCGCGGTCGGAGCCCCGTCGAAGAGCGAGGCCGGTGGCGGTCAGGCACCTCAGCCCAGCGACGTGAACGGCGGGGCTGGCCGGCGTGTGTCGGCCAGCTCCTCGTCGCAGGTGGATCCGAGCCTGATCGGCAGGTCGCTGATCCGCACCGGGTCGGTGAGCCTGCGCTCGGGCGACATCTCGTCGGTGCTCGCGAAGATCGACCAGCTGATCGCGCGTGACGGCGGGTTCATCGCCAGCGAGACCACGTCGACGGACACCCACGGCGTGGCGGTACGCTCCTCGGTCGAGCTCGCGGTACCCGTCAGCGACTTCGGCGCCGCCTACGACGAGGTCGCGTCGTACGGAGACCTGGTGTCGCGCAGCAGCTCCACACGCGACGTCACCGCGCAGGTCGTGGACGTCGACTCCCGCGTCAGGAGCGCCCACGACTCGATCGCGCAGCTGAGGCTGCTGTTCAGCCGCGCCACGAAGCTCGGCGACGTGATCGCCCTGGAGGACGAGCTGTCCCAGCGCGAGGCAGACCTCGAGGCGTTGCAGTCCGAGCAGCGAGACCTGCGTTCCCACACCACGATGTCGACGATCTCGGTCGACATCACGTCGTCTGCTGCGACGTCGCCCGTCCACCACGACCGGGCGGGCGGCTTCCTGTCCGGGATCCGCCAGGGCTGGCACGGGCTGGTCACGTTCGTGGTCGGGTCCGCGCACGTCGTCGGGCTCGTGCTGCCGCTCGGCAGTCTGGCGCTGCTCGCCGCGCTCGCCGGCTGGGTCGCCGTGCGACGCTTCACGCCGCGGCGTCCACCTCGTACGAGTGAATGAGCTCCACCAGGCGCGTCAAGACGTCAGGGTCGGTTCCGGGCAGGACGCCGTGGCCGAGGTTGAAGATGTGCCCCGGCGCCGCCCGGCCTCGCTCGATCACGTCGATCGCCTCCCTGCGGAGCACCTCCCAGGGGGCGAAGACGAGGGTCGGATCGAGGTTGCCCTGTACCGCCTGCCCGGGCCGGATGCGTCGCGCCGCACGGTCCAACGGCACCCTCCAGTCGACGCCGACGACCTCGACGTCAGGGGACGCCATGTCCGCAAGGATCTCGCCGGTACACACGCCGAAATGGATCCGCGGCACGCCGAGGTCGGCGATCGACTCGAAGACCGCCGCGCTGTGGGCGAGGACGGAGCCCCGGTAGTCGGCCGGCGACAACCCGCCGGCCCAGGAGTCGAACAGCTGTACCGCCGAGGCGCCGGCCTCGACCTGTGCCCGCAGGAAGGCCGCCGAGATCACTGCCAGCCGGCCCATGAGCGCCTCCCAGACGTCGGGCGCACCGTGCATCAGCGCCTTGGTCTTGATGTGGTCCTTCGACGGACCACCCTCGACGAGGTACGAGGCGAGGGTGTACGGAGCGCCGGCGAAGCCGATCAACGGCGTAGTGCCCAGCTCCCCGACCAGGGCACGGACCGCCTCTGCCACGAAGGAGACGGCGTCGGCGTCGAACCGTGGCAGGGCGTCGACGCCTGCACGGTCGCTCACCGGCCGGGCCACGACCGGCCCGACCCCGGGAACGATGTCCAGATCGACGCCCAGCGCCTTGAGGGGCAAGACGATGTCGCTGAACAGGATCGCAGCGTCCACGCCGTACCGGCGTACGGGCTGCAGGGTGATCTCGGTGATCAGCTCGGGACGCATGCACGCGTCGAGCATCGCCACGCCCTGGCGCAGCGCCCGGTACTCGGGCAGCGCCCGCCCCGCCTGGCGCATGAACCAGACCGGCGTACGCGCCGTCCGCTCCCCACGCGCGGCGTGTAGGAGCACACTGTCGGTGACGGAGGAGGCGGCGGGCACCCTCCGATCCTCGCACGCCGAGGCAGACGTCCGGATCGGCGAGTCGCCGGGGCACGATTCGGCCCCAGCGCCTAGGCTCTGCAGATGGTCGCCCGTGCGGATGCCGACGCGCCTCCGGAGGAGTTCCGGCGGGCGCTCGACCAGTTCCGGGCCGCTCGGCTCCGCCATGAGGTGTCGTGCGAGGAGATGCCGGCCCCGCAGCGTATCGCGCCGTACTCCGCCGCCATGACCGCCGACGTGACGGTGGCGGGAGAAGACGTCGGCAGCGGCCGACTGGTGCTCCTGTACGACCCTGCCGGCAACGACGCGTGGCACGCCCACTTCCGCTGCGTGGCGTACGCCCGCGCCGACATCGATCCCGACATGGTCACCGACCCACTGCTCGGTGCCGTCGGCTGGAGCTGGCTCGTCGAGGCCCTGCAGGCCCACGTCGCGGACTTCTTGGCCCCCAGCGGCACCGTCACCCGGGTCGCGTCCGAGAGCTTCGGCGGCATGGACGGCGAGCCGGCGAGCGCCGAGATCGAGATCAGGGCGTCATGGTCACCTGTCGGCTCGATGACCGGCCACGTCGAGGCGTGGGGCGACCTGCTCTGCACCGCGGCCGGACTGCCGCCCGTACCGGCCGGTGTCGTCGCCATGCCCAGCCGCCGGGGCACGCGGGCTCGATGACGGAGTCGCCGGACCCGCCGGTACCCGACTCGCCTCCCCCTCAGCTGCTCGACGGACCCCTCGATCCTCCGGTCGACGCCGTCCCGGACGACGAGCCCGAGCTGCCGCTGCTGACGGTCGGCGGCGGACTGCCCCCCGTGGTGGAGGATTCTCGGGCCCTCGACGCCATGATCGCCGCCTTCGCGGCGGGCCAGGGCCCGGTCGCCATCGATGCCGAGCGGGCCTCCGGCTACCGGTTCTCCCAGCGCGCCTACCTGGTGCAGCTGCGTCGGGAGGGGGCGGGCTCGGCACTGGTCGACCCCGTGCCGTTCGGTCCGGTGCCGAACCTGGTGCTGGCACCGCTCGCAGAGGCCCTGGCCGGAACCGAGTGGATCATCCACGCCGCCAGCCAGGACCTCCCCTGCCTTGCTGAGCTGGGCCTGCGGCCGGCCCGCCTGTTCGACACCGAGCTCGCAGGACGCCTGCTGAACTATCCGAGAGTCGGGCTCGC
>JAWWPH010000220.1:0-7161 GCA_033850875.1 Nocardioidaceae bacterium
CGCCGGCCGTCGACCCGGATGACAGCCGACTCGGGGTCGACCCGGGCACCCAGCCGGGTGACGACGCTGCCGTCGACCTCAACGCGGCCCTCCGCCATCAACGTCTCGCACTTGCGGCGGCTCGCCACCCCCGCCGCCGCCAGTACCTTCTGCAGGCGGGGGGCTGGTGCGCCGCCGCTGGCCGAGGCAGCCTCCTTCGGCGGCGGCGGAGGCTGCGGAGGGTCGGCGGCCCCCTCGTTCACGGCTCGTCGACCGCGTCGGTCAGCGCCAGCTCACCCTCCAGCTCGGCCATCTCCGGAAGGAAGGGCGCAATCTCGGGGAGGTCATCCAGCGTCGTCAGGCCCATCCGTTCGAGGAAGTAGCCCGTCGTCGCATAGAGGTGCGCACCCGTCTCCCCGTCCGTGCCCACCTCCAGCACGAGCCCCCGCGCGACCAGGGTACGGATGACGCTGTCGACGCTGACCCCGCGGATGCCCGAGATCCGCGCCCGGCTCACCGGTTGCAGGTACGCCACGATCGCCAGCGTCTCCTGTGCCGCCGAGCTCAGTCGCGCCTGCTCGGTGTCGACCACGAAGCGCTCCACCAGCGGGGCGAACTCGGCCCGGGAGTAGAACCGCCAGCCCGCACCCACCTGCCGCAGCTCGAAGCCTCGTCCCTGTCCGGTGTACTCCTCGGCGAGCTCGTGGAGGGCCGCCTCGACGACACCGGGCGGCGCGCCCACCGCCGACGCGAGACTCACGTGGTCCAGTGGGCCGTCGGTGACCATCAAGACGGCCTCCAGGGAGGCCTTCAGCGGCAGCTCGGCGCTCATGAGGCGTCGTCACCGGGAGCCCGGGGAGTTGGTACGTCCGGCTCGCCCAGTGCGCGGATGTCGGCTTCGGTCACGGACTCCGCCACGGTCGGCTCCTCCTCCGCGGAGTCTTCGTACTCGTCGCCTACCTCGATCTCCCGGTCGTCGTCGCCGGTCCAGCGGATGCTGAGCTCGCCCATCGCCTCCACCTGGTCGAAGGCGACGACGCCCTCGCGGTACAGCTCCAGGAGCGCGAGGAAGCGGGCCACCGTCGTGAGCCGGTCGGGTGAGTCGGCGACGAGCGCCCGGAACGTCGTGTTGCGAGCGCGGCGCAGGCGCTCGACGAGCGTAGCGGCCTGCTCCGCCACGCTCACCCGAGAGGTGTGCAGATGCGCCAGCTCGACCACCGGCACCTGCCGAGGGCGCAGAGCCTGTGCAGCCAGTCGAGCGAAGTCGTCGACGCTCAGGCCGATGACCACCTCCGGCAGCACGTCGGTGAAGCGCTCGTCGAGCCCGACGGTCCGCGGCACCCGCCGCGCCTCCGCGGCCATCCTGTCGGCGAACAACGCCGCGGCCTGCTTGTAGGCGCGGTACTGCATCAGCCGGGCGAACAGCAGGTCCCGGGCCTCGAGCAGAGCCAGGTCCTCCTCGTTCTCGAGATCCGCCGACGGCAGCAACCGGACGATCTTGAGGTCGAGCAGGGTCGCGGCCACGACCAGGAAGGACGTCGTCTGGTCGAGGTCGGACTCCGCACCGAGCGCGCGAACATGTCCGATGAAGTCGTCGGTGACGGTGGACAGCGACACGTCGGTGATGTCGAGTTGGTGCTTGGCGATGAGCTGCAGCAGCAGATCGAACGGGCCGTCGAAGTTGTCGAGGTGGACGGCGAACGCCGGAGCGGCGTCGGTCGCCGGATCCGGTGCTACCGAGGCGGCGGGGCTGTTCACCCGGCCGAGCACCGCACCAGCACCTCTTTGGCGAGCTGCCGGTACGACTCGGCGCCGTTCGAGGTGGAGGCATAGACGGTCAGCGGCTCACCGACGACCGTGGCCTCGGAGAACTTGACGGTGCGCCGGATCACGGTGTGGAAGACGGCGTCGCCCCAGCCCTCGACGAGCGTCTGCAGCACCTCGCGGCTGTGCAGGGTACGGCCGTCGTACATCGTGCCGAGCAGCCCGACGATCCGGAGCCGTGGGTTGAGGCGCTCCTGGACCTTGTCGATGGTCTGCTTGAGCAGCGCCACGCCGCGCAGGGCGAAGTACTCGCACTCGAGCGGGATGAGCACGCCGTCGGCGGCGGCGAGCGCGTTGACGGTCAGCAGGCCGAGCGAGGGCTGGCAGTCGATGAGGATCACGTCGTAACGGCCGACTGCCGGGCCCAGGGCGTGGGCCAGCACGGACTCGCGCGCCACCTCGTTGATGAGCTGCATCTCCGCGCCGGCGAAGTCGATGTTGGACGGCACGAGGTCGAGACCGTCGAGGCTCGTGGCCACGATCGCGTCGTCGATCTCGACGTCTTTCTCCATCATGACGTGGTAGATCGTGGTCTCGACGTCGTGGGGGTTGATGCCGAGGCCCACGGTGAGCGACGCCTGGGGGTCGAAGTCGATGAGAAGTACCTTGCGACCCAGCTCGGCGAGCGCCGCACCCAGGTTGATCACGGTCGTGGTCTTGCCGACGCCGCCCTTCTGGTTGCACAGCGCGATCACCGTTGCCGACCCGTGGGTCCGCGGCGGAGGTGGCACGTCGAAGTCCGGCAGGGGGCGTCCAGTGGGACCGAGCTCGGCGTCCTCGACGGCGTCGGGCACCCCGATGGTCGGCTCAGTCACGTCTCGCCCCTCGTCGTTTCGTGTCCACATCGGCCCGCGGGTGACTCTAGGCCGTCCCCGCAACGCCCACAAGGCCGCCGGCGCGCCCGCTCACCCCAGCGCCCGCGGGTGGGACGTGGCGTACACCTCACGCAGCTTGTCCACGGTGACCAGCGTATAGATCTGCGTCGTCGTCACCGATGCGTGCCCGAGCAGCTCCTGCACCACCCGGACGTCGGCGCCGCCGTCGAGCAGGTGGGTCGCGAACGAGTGCCGGAACGTGTGCGGCGAAACCTCAGCGGCGATGCCGGCGGAGCGAGCCGCCCGGGCGATGACGGTCCACGCGGACTGGCGGGACAGTCGGCCCCCGCGAGCGTTGAGGAAGACCGCGTGGCTCGTGCGTCGCGTCGAGGTCAGCGCGGGCCGGCCGGTCTGCAGGTAGCGGCGGCAGGCGTCCCGGGCGTACGAGCCGACCGGCACGAGCCGCTGCCTCCCGCCCTTGCCCTGCAGCCGGACGAGGCCTTCGTCCAGGTCGAGGTCGTCCACGTCGACACCGACGGCCTCCGAGATCCGCGCGCCGGTGCCGTAGAGCAGCTCCAGGAGCGCCCGGTCGCGCATGGCCAGGGTCGTACCGGCGGCGCCGGCCGCCTCGAGGACAGCCTCGACGTCGGAGAGCGGCAGCGCCTTCGGCAGGCGCTTCGGCGGGGACGGCGGCCGCACGGCCCGAGCCGGGTCGGACTCGCTCACGCCCTCCCGCACGGCGAACCGGTGGAACCCGCGGACGGCCACCAGCGTGCGTGCGGCGCTTCCCGAGCTCAACCCCGGGTGGTCGGCGTCGCCCTCCCGGAGCGACATCAGGAACTCGCTGACGTCGGACGCCGACACCTCGGGGACGAGGCCGACGCCGCGACCGGTCAGGAACGCGGTGTAGCGCGCCAGGTCACGCCGGTACGACGACAAGGTGTTCGACGCCAGCCCACGCTCGATCGCCAGGTGGTCGAGGTAGGTGCTGACGACCTGAGCCAGGTCGCGACCGCTCAGCCCAGGACCTCGTCGAGGCTCGTGAACGGCAGCTCGTGCGCGCTCGCGACCGGCTCGTAGGTGACCTCCCCCGCGTGCGTGTTCAGCCCCAGCGCGAGCGAGTGGTCGTCCCTGAGCGCCTGCTTCCAGCCCTTGTCGGCGAGCGCGACGGCGTACGGCAGGGTCACGTTCGTGAGGGCGTACGTCGACGTGTGCGGAACGGCGCCGGGCATGTTCGCCACGCAGTAGAACACCGAGTCGTGCACCATGTACGTCGGCTCGTCGTGTGTGGTGGGGCGGGAGTCTTCGAAGCAGCCGCCCTGGTCGATGGAGATGTCGACGAGGACCGAGCCCTTCTTCATCCGCGACACCAGCTCGTTGGAGATCAGCGTCGGGGCCTTCGCCCCGGGTACGAGCACGGCACCGATGACGAGGTCGGCGTCGATGACGGCGCTCTCGACCTCGAACCGGTTCGACGCGATGGTCTGCAGATGGCCCTGGTAGATACGGTCGGCCTGCCGGAGCTTGTCGATGTTGCGGTCGAGCAGCAGCACCTCGGCCTGCATGCCGAGCGCGATGGCGGCGGCGTTCATACCCGAGACGCCGGCCCCGATGACGACGACCTTCGCGGCGTACACGCCGGACACGCCGCCCATGAGCACGCCGCGGCCGTTGCCCTGACGCATCAGGTGGTAGGCGCCGCACTGGGGGGCGAGCCGACCGGCCACCTCGCTCATCGGTGCCAGCAGCGGCAGGGCACCGTCAGAGGTCTGCACGGTCTCGTAGGCGATCGACGTGACCCCTTGCTTGATCAGCGCGTCGGTGCAGTCGCGGGAAGCCGCCAGGTGGAGGTAGGTGAAGAGGGTCTGACCGTCGCGCATGCGGTGGTACTCCTCGGAGATCGGCTCCTTGACCTTCAGGATCAGGTCGCCGGTCTCCCAGACGTCGTCGGCGCTCGGCAGTATCGTCGCTCCCGCCGAGACGTACTCGTCGTCGGTGATCGACGAGCCCACGCCCGCGTCCGCCTCCACGTACACCTCGTGCCCGTGAGACGTCAGCTCGTGCACGCCGGACGGTGTGATCGCCACGCGGTACTCGCGGTTCTTCACTTCCTTGGGAACGCCGACCAACATGACTTCACCTCACTGAACGCGTGCACCTCGTTGTGCACTCGCAACCTACTCCATCCGCGCGAGCGTGGTGGGTGCGTCACGTGAGCGGCTCAGCGCGAGCACCCCCACGACGGTGGGCCCGTTCTGCACCGACCCGGCCATGACCGCGGCGACGAGCTCGTCCAGCGCGACCCAGTCCCGCGACATCACGGCCTCCTCGTGCTCGGCCTCGAAGCCGTCTCGCTGCGCCGCCGGCGCCAGGCCCTGGGCCACGAAGATCGTCACCCGCTCGGTGCTCATCCCGGGGTTCGGGACGTACTCCAAGAGCTCCTGCCAGCGCTCCGCGCTGAGCCCTCCTTCTTCGCGGAGCTCGCGCTGGGCCGCGAGCAGAGGCTTCTCGCCCTCGACGTCGAGCAGCCCCGCGGGGAGCTCGATCATCCGGCGCTGCGCTGCGTGCCGGTACTGCGACAGCACCAGGACCCGGTCCCGGTCATCGACCGCCGCGATCGCCACCGCGCCCGGGTGCTCCACCACCTCTCGGTCGAAGGTCTGGCCGCCGTACTCGAGGGTGTCGACGCGTACGCCGATCACCGCGCCCTCGAACTCGGTGCGCGTCGACCGGACGGGCCAGGACTCCGGCTCGTCGGCGACCGTCACCGGTCGGCGCTCAGCGGCTCGGCGGCGGCGGCGAGGCGGCGCAGGCCGCTCTCGTCGACGGGGAGCCGCAGCTCGCGCTGCCGCTCGATCGCGGCGGCGACCAGGCCGCTGAAGAGCGGGTGCGGCCGCGTGGGCCGCGACCGCAGCTCGGGGTGCGCCTGCGTGGAGACGAAGTACGGGTGCGTCTCCCGGGGCAGCTCCACGAACTCGATCAGCTCACGGTCGGGCGACATCCCGGAGAACACCAGGCCGGCGTCCTCGAGGTCGCCGCGGTACTTGTTGTTGACCTCGTAACGGTGCCGGTGCCGCTCCTCGACCCGGGTCGCCTGGTAGACACCGGCGACGATCGAGCCCGCCTGCAGGTCCGCCGGGTAGAGCCCGAGCCGCATGGTCCCGCCGAGGTCCCCCTCGCCCCCGACGATGTCGAGCTGCTCCTCCAGCGTCGCGATCACCGGCTGGCTCGCGCCGAGGTCGAACTCGGTGGAGCCGGCCTCGGTCAGCCCGGCCACGTTGCGGGCGAACTCGATCACCATGCACTGCAGGCCGAGGCACAGCCCGAGGGTCGGGATCTTGTGCTCGCGGGCGTAGCGCAGGGCCTCCACCTTGCCTTCGATGCCGCGTACGCCGAACCCACCGGGTATGCACACGGCGTCCACGTCGCCGAGATTGGCCGCCGCGCCCTCGGGGGTCAGGCACTCGTCGGAGGCGACCCAGCGCAGCTGGACCCGGGCAGCGTTGTCGAAACCGCCCGCCCGCAGCGCCTCGACGACCGACAGGTACGCGTCGGGCAGGCCGACGTACTTGCCGACGAGGGCAACGACGACCTCCTCGTCGGGCTGGTGCACCCGTTGCAGCAGCTGGTCCCACCGGGTCCAGTCGACGTCGCGGAACGGCAGGCTGAGCCGTCGGACGACGTAGGCGTCGAGGCCTTCGGAGTGGAGCACCTTCGGGATGTCGTAGATCGAGGGCGCGTCGACGGCCGCGACCACGGCCTCGTCGTCGACGTCGCACATGAGCGAGATCTTGCGCTTGACGTTGGCGGGTATCTCGCGGTCCGCGCGGCACACGATCGCGTCGGGGGCGATGCCGATGGACCGTAGGGCCGCGACCGAGTGCTGCGTCGGCTTGGTCTTCTGCTCCGCGGACGGGCCGATGAACGGGACGAGCGTGACGTGCACGTAGAACACGTTGTCGCGGCCGACATCCTTGCGGAACTGCCGGATCGCCTCGAGGAAGGGCAGGATCTCGATGTCGCCGACCGTGCCGCCGATCTCGGTGATCACGACATCCACGTCGTCGCTCGCCAGCGCCAGGATGCGTTCCTTGATCTCGTTGGTGATGTGCGGGATCACCTGCACGGTCTCACCGAGGTAGGCGCCCTTGCGCTCCTTGGCGAGCACCGACTGGTAGATCGATCCCGTCGTGGCGTTCGAACGGCGGGTGAGCGGGACGTCGACGAAGCGCTCGTAGTGCCCGAGGTCGAGGTCGGTCTCGCCGCCGTCCTCGGTGACGAACACCTCGCCGTGCTCGAACGGGTTCATGGTGCCCGGATCGACGTTGATGTACGGGTCGAGCTTCTGCATCGTGACCCGCAGGCCCCGAGCCTTGAGCAGCCGACCCAGGGACGAGGCGGTGAGCCCCTTGCCGAGGGAGCTGGCCACCCCACCCGTCACGAAGATGTGTTTCGTCACGGGAGATCATGCTACCGCGTGACCGGCCCAGGCCATGGATGAGCGATCAAGCCCTGCTGTGCAAAGGGCGGGACGGCCCGGATC
>JAWWPH010000036.1:0-17152 GCA_033850875.1 Nocardioidaceae bacterium
GCCGTGGGGGGCAGCGGTGTCGGGGTGTTCGTGACCCTCGGCCGTAACGGCTTTCTGGCGATGTCCGACGCCGACATGGTGTCGTGGTTCGCCCGGCTCGTCGACGAGCCCGACCTGCGTACCGCGATCGCCGAGCACAACCGGACGACCAAGTCGGCCATGTCGTGGGCGGCCTCACTGGTCCGTACCGACGCCGCCTACGGCCGCGCCGCCGCGCGCGCCGGTCGCCGGCTGGGCCGGAACCGGCAGGTCGAGGTTGGGCGCGGCCATGACCCGGCCAGCTGACGGCGGCCGCTTCACGCTCGTCTCGTTCCACGCGCACCCTGACGACGAGTCGTTCCTCACCGGCGGCACGCTGGCGAGGGCCGCAGCGGAGGGGCACCGCGTCGTCCTCGTGACCGCTACCGACGGTGAGCGTGGGCTGGCAGCGGCCGCCGAGGGCACCGGCGCCGCCCTGGCCGGCGTGCGGCGACTCGAGCTCGAGGCCGCGGCACACGCGCTCGGGTGCGCCCGGGTCGTCCGCCTCGGGTACGGCGACTCCGGCCTCGCGCCCGAGGCGGGCAGCACGGCCGGATTCTCCAACGCCGACGTCGACGAGATCGCCGCGAGGCTTGCGGCGATCCTGGTCGAGGAGCGGGCCGACGCGTTGACGGTGTACGACCCGCAGGGCGGCTACGGTCACCCGGACCACGTTCAGGTACACCGGGCGGGAACCCGGGCCGCAGCCCTCGCGGGGACCCCCCTCGTCCTGCAGGCGACGCTCGACGGTGACCTCGTCGACATCCTGCTCCGGGTACTGAGACTCGTCCGCAACCCGCTCAGCCGAGCCGCACCCCTGGGCGGGCGCCGGCTCTACACTCCTCGCCGGGCCCTCACCCACCGGGTCGACGTCTCCCCGTACCTCGCCGCCAAGCGGAGCGCGATGTCGGCACACGTGTCACAGCAGGGCGCGGACAAGTCGGTACGCATGCTCACGCGCTTCCTGCGGCTCCCGACCCCAGTGTTCAACCGTGTCTTCCGCCGGGAGTGGTTCGTCGAGCAGGGGCGCCGACCCGGACCGTTGCTCGACGACATCTTCGCCTCGCTTCGCGGCAACTCCGATGCGGCCTCCACGGAGGGCCGCAACGCTGTGCGTGACGGCCGGGTCCCGTGACGGCCACCTACCATGAAGCCATGGCCTCCGTACTGCTCGTCGAGGACGACGCCCAGATCGGCCGGTCCGTGCACGCGGCCCTGTCGGCCAACGGGCACGACGTCGTCTGGGTGCAGCGGGCCGCCCAGGCCCGCGAAGCGGTTGCGCAGACCAGGTTCGACCTCGCCCTGCTCGACCTCAGCCTTCCCGACGGTGACGGCGTGGACGTCTGCCGCGAGCTCAGGCTCGCGCAGCCGAGCAGCATCATCGTGATGCTGACCGCCCGCCGAGCCGAGATGGACGTCGTCGTGGGCCTCGAGGCCGGTGCCGACGACTACCTCACGAAGCCCTTCGGCCTGACCGAGCTGCTGGCTCGAGTCCGCGCGCACCTGCGCCGCAACGAGTCGCGGGGGGCTCTCGACCCCTCACCGCTCGAGTTCGGCGACCTGCACCTCGACGTCGACGCCCGCCGCGTCTTCGTGTGCGGAGTCGAGGTGCAGCTTCGCGCCAAGGAGTTCGAGTTGCTCGCCCGGCTAGCTCGCGACCTCGGTCGTGCGGTGAGCCGCGAGCGGCTCATGTACGACGTCTGGGACGAGAACTGGTTCGGGTCCACCAAGACACTCGACGTCCACGTCGCCGCCCTGCGCCGAAAGCTGCAGGAAGCCGGCGAGGCCTGCAGCACCCGCGACCTGCCCGTCCTCACCACCCTGCGCGGCCACGGCTACCGCCTCGACCCGCCCAGCGGCTCCGTCGATCCGGCTCGGGAGACCGCTTCGCGCTGACGGCCGGCGCGCCGATCTTGTTCAGCCCGGATGACGACGGTTGCGGCCGGCGGCGACGGGTACCGCAGGGGGCATGCGCAACGTACTCGTCACCGGCGCGTCGAGCGGTATCGGCGAAGCGACCGTGCACCACCTCGCGGGGCTCGGGATGCGAGTCTTCGCAGCGGTGCGTGACACCCTCGACGGCGAGGCACTACGGACGCAGGCGCAGGACGCCGGCCCCGTCGTGCCGGTCGTCCTCGACGTACGCGACGAGGCCTCCATCGCCCGGGCGCTCGAGGAGGTGCATGCGGCCGTCGGAAGCGAGGGACTCGCCGGCCTGGTCAACAACGCCGGCGAGGGTATCCCCGGGCCTCTCGAGATGGTGGACCTCGCACAGCTGCGCGAGCAGCTCGAGGTGAACGTCGTCGGCCAGGTCGCCGTGACCCAGGCGGCGCTTGTGTTGCTGCGCCGGGCCAAGGGACGCATCGTGTTCGTGGGCTCGATCGGTGGCAAGGTGGCGGTCCAGTTCGCGGGGCCCTACCACGCGTCCAAGTACGCCATCGAGGCGATCGGCGACTGCCTGCGCCAGGAGCTTGCGCCGGACGGCCTCGCGGTCGCGATCGTCGAGCCGGGACCCATCTCCACCGGCATCTGGGACAAGGCGGTCGAGCGCATCGACGGCTTGCTGGCCCGCACACCGGAGGTGGACCGGTACCGCGAGCGGCTGCTGAGTCTGCGCGAGAGCCTGCAGAGCGCGGACGAGAAGGGGGGCTCTCCGGACGACGTCGCCAAGGTGATCGGCAAGGCGCTCACCGCGTCGAGCCCCGCCACCCGCTACCCCGTCGGCACGGCTGCCGCGCTCGCGTCGGCCGTCAAACCCTGGATCCCCGACAAGCTCTACGACGCGGTGGTACGGCGCGCGGTCTGACGCCCCGGCGTGCGGTCTGACGGCCCGGCGCGCGGTCTGACGGACCGGCGCGCGGTCTGACGCCCCCGCGTGCGGTCGACGCACCCCGGCTCGGCCCGGCGGCGCCGGGTGTCCGAACGGCTACTTCGCTGTCACTGTCCGGGCATCCGGCACGTCCCGGTTCATTACTGAAAGTAGTGTTTTAGCCACTTAGCGTAATTAGTGCGCTTTTGGTGCCGGCGCTTCTCCGCCGGCGACACTCGTCTCAGAAGAGGTGCCGCGATGAGCGGTTATTCCCGACGTGACGCCTTACGGATCGGCCTCTCCGCCGCAGCCGTCGGCGCCACGTCCACCTGGTTGCTCCCCGGCGGCTCCGCCCTGGCCACCCGTGGTGCCCGGCGCTACACCGCGAAGGCGGTGACCCCACCGTTCACCGCCTACTCGGCCGGCTCGTTCTTCCGGGGCTCGGTGCTCGGCGCCCCCGTCGACGGGGCCCGGACGGTGCTCTTCCGCACGTTCATGAAGACCTTCGCCGACCAGAGGAGCTGCGCGTACCCCGTCATCAACGGGCTCGGGAGCAACAAGTGGGGGACGGCCTACGCGATGGCCGAAGCTACGGACCCCATCTGGAAGCTCACCGGTACGGTTCCGTCGGCGGTCTCCACCCTCAAGACCCAGGGTTTCCATGCACCCGAGTGGTTCGGCAGCATGCTCAGCGGCACCACAGACTCGCCGTTCGTCGTCATCGACCGCGGCTCGGGAATCTCGGTCTGGGGGGCCAAGGCCGCCGTCGCAGGCTCGCACACGGTCTCGGTGGGGGCCGCCGGGTACTTCGAGCACGCCTCGAACGGCCTCGACAAGCGCAACCCCAAGTCGGACAGCACGCGGAACTTCCGGTCCCGAGGCGGTATCCCCGACGCGCTGGTCATCCGCCGCGACCTCGTGGACGCCGGCATCGCCAACGGAACGGGGCTCGGCCACGTCCTCCACATGTTCTTGGCGGACACCCGCACCACCGACGGGTTCTGCAGCCCGATGGTGGGGTGTGAGAGCGGGCACACGGGTTTCGGTGCCGAGGGCGAGCGCGTGGCGATCTCGCCGACCGTCGACCTGACCAAGCGCGGACTCTCGCCGGCGGGGCTCGTCGTCGCCCGTACCCTCCAGCGAAACGGCGCCTACATCGGCGACAACTCCGGCACCGGCACTGCGCTCAAGGCGGAGCAGACCTCCTCTGCCCGGGACGTGTGGAACGGTCTGCTGACCCAGAACGCCCTGCAGGGCGTCACCTGGGACGACTTCGTCGTGCTCCCCAAGGGCTGGCAGTAGGCCGTCCCGCGCGGAGTACGGTGGCTGCGTGATCCCCGAGCATCGGCTGGACCGGTTGCGCCACCACGCGCGACGACCGCTGGCGCGCACGCCGTACCTGTGGGACGCGACGATGTACGTCCGGAAGGGAAAGCGGGCGACGCTGGCACGCAAGGACACCGCGATCGTCATCGACGGCTTCCTCCGGTCGGGGAACACCTTCAGCGTGGCGGCGTTCGCCATCTCGAACGGCCGCGACCTCCACGTCGGCAGACACCTCCACGGCGCGCCGCATCTGCTCCGGGCCGTCCGGCTCGGACTGCCCACGGTCGCACTGATCCGCGAGCCCGCGGACGCGGTCGCCTCGTACCTGGTCCGGCGTCCGACGCTGAGGCCCGCCGACGCGGTCCTGGAGTACCTCGACTTCTACCGGACCGCCTGGAGAGCCCACGACGGCTTCGTCGTGGGCCTGTTCGAGCAGGTCGTCTCGGACTTCGGGGCCGTCATCGTGGAGGTCAACCGCCGCTTCGGCACGTCGTTCGTCCCGTACGAGGCGACGGCGGCGAACCGGGCCGCGGCGTTCGCCCTGGTCGAGGAGATGAACCGCCTCGAGTGCCGAGGTGAGGTCGTCGAGACGCACGTAGGCCGCCCGTCGGCAGAGCGGGACGAACACAAGCTCGAGATCCGTGCTCAGATGCAGCAGCCGCGGACCCAGGAGCTGCTGCGCCGGGCGGACGACCTCTATCGGCGGTACGCCGCCCTGGCGCCCGCGAGCGGTGGTCCCCGGGCCGACGTCTCGACGTGATCTGGACCGCATCTTCTCCGTCCGTGCGCGGGGGCGAGCGGTCACGGCTACCCTGTGGGACGTCAGAGGTGCCCGAGCGGGCGCTTACCGCAGGCAAGATCGGATCGTCGTGCTGCCCGCCACCGGCCCAAGCTGCCACCAACTCATCGTCGTCACCCGACGCGCGCTCGCCTCATGAGCCGGATACTGCTGGTCGGAAAGGGTGCGCCGGACCGGGGTGGGATACCGACGTTCCTGGACACCCTGCGGTTCGGGGACCTGTCGCGAGACCATGACGTCACGTTCTTGAACGTCGCCCACAGCGGCACGCCGGAAGGTGGGGAGGCGTCGGTCGGCAACGTCGTGCGGACGCTACGGGACGCCTATGCCGTGTGGCGTGCCGCCGGAGACGCCGACGTCGTGCACATCCATTCCGCCCTCGCGCCGGCCGTCACCGTGGTCCGCGCCGGCCTGCTGGCGCTTGCGGCGCGCCTGCGCGGAGCGGGGGTCATCGTGCACGCGCACGGCGGGAACATCGAGACCTGGCTCACCAGCGGCCGCGCCCGACTGGTCATGCGACTGGCCATGCTGCCTGCGCACCGGGTCGTCGCGGTGTGGTCGGCGGGCCGGCGTGCGTTGGCCTCCGTCCTCGGCGACGAGCGGGTGAGCCTGGTCGACAACGGGGTCGACATCGCTCGCTTTCCCGCCCCCGAACCGTCGCACGACCCGCCGCGGGTCCTCTACGTCGGCCTGCTGACGCCGCGCAAGGGTGTCCTCGACCTGCTCGAGGCATCGAGGCTGCTGCGTGCCGACGGGGTGGCGCACGAGCTTCACCTGCTCGGCGGCACGCCCGACGAGGGGCCGGCGGCAGCGGTACCCGTCCACGACGCGGCGGCCGGGAACGCGACCCTGCTGGGTACCCGTCCGCCGGAGGAGATGCCGGCGGCGTACGCCACCGCCGACGTGTTCTGCCTGCCCTCGTGGTGGGAGGCCATGCCGTTGTCCATCCTCGAGGCGATGGCGGGCGGGCTTCCCGTGGTGGCGACGGATGTCGGCGACGTCAGGCGGGCCGTCGACGACGGCCGGACGGGGTACGTGGTGCCGATGAAGGCTCCGCACGAGCTGGCCGCCAAGCTGCGGCCCCTGCTGATCGATCCCGACCTCCGACGGCGGATGGGCGTCGCCGCCCGGTCCCGGGTGGAGGAGCACTTCTCGAGCGCCGTGACCGCCCGGGCGGTGTCCACGCTGTACGCCGAGGTGGAGAGCAGACGATGACGATCCTGTGCTATCACTCGGTGCAGTCGGACTGGGGCTCACCGCTCGCGGTGGACCCTGAGTCGTTCGAGCGTCAGTGCGCGTGGCTGGCCGGCAGCCGGCAGGTGGTCCCCCTCCTCGACGCCGTGGGCCGCCTCGACGGATCCGGACGGCTGCCCCGAGGGCAGGTCGCGCTCACCTTCGACGACGGCTTCGAGGCACTGTACGAGCACGCCTTACCGGTACTGCTGCGCTACCGGCTCCCCGGCACCGTCTTCCTGGTGGCGCAGACCCTCACGCCCGCCGGTCAGCAGGTCGACTGGGTCGACACCCCCCCGGACCACCTGCTCACCACCCTGAGCCGCGACCAGGTCCTCCAGATGCAGAGCGACGGCGTCGACTTCCAGTCACACAGCTATGCCCACCTCGACCTCACCTCGCTGAGCTTCGAGGACTGCGTGCGCGACCTGCGCGACAGCAAGGACCTGCTCGAGACGCTGCTCGGCCGTCGTGTCCCGCTGCTGGCCTACCCACGGGGGCGCCACGACGACGGTGTGCGCGCCGCGGCGGCCCGCGCCGGGTACACCCACGCGTTCACCTTGCCCGAGACCCGAGAGGTCGCCGGGCCGTATTCGGTGCCCCGGGTGGGGATCTATCGCGGCAACGGTATGCGCAACGTCCAGGTGAAGGCGGCCCGCTCGTACCTGACGGTGCGGACGGGCCCCGTCTACGGCATCGCCCGGAGGGCCCGCCGGGCAGTGTCCGGTCTGACGGGCCGATGAGCGACCCCGCCGCCGCTATGCGGCTGCCCAACCTTGTCATCGTCGGGGTGGGCAAGGCCGGCACCACGTCGTTGTTCCACTACCTGCGACAGCATCCGGACATCTGCGGGTCCGACATCAAGGAGCTGCGCTTCCTCAACCCGCTGAGGCGTGGGGAGGCGCTCGGGCCGCTTGCCGACTACGCCAGCCACTTCACTGCCTGTGGTGACCAGACGTACGCCATGGAGGCGACTCCCGGATACTTCTACGGCGGAGCCCCGCTCGCGCACGGCCTGCGCGGGATCAGCCCGCAGGCGCACGCGCTGCTGAGCCTGCGGCAGCCGGCCGACCGGTGCTGGTCCTGGTTCCAGTTCGTCAAGAGCCGAACCCGCATCCCGAAGGACATGAGCTTCAGCGACTACCTGGACCGATGTGAGGAGCTGCACGAGCAAGGTACCGACGGGGACGTGGACAACCAGCCGTTCTGGGGACTGGGTGGAGGCTGCTACGCGACCTGGATCGACGCATGGGTAGCCGAGATGCGCGACCGGCTGCGGGTGGTCTTCTTCGATGACGTCGTCGCCGATCCGCGGAGCTGCGTGACGGGCATCTGCGACTGGCTGGGGATCGACACCGCGGTCGTGGGCGACTTCACGTTCTCGGTGACCAACAAGACCGAGCAGTACCGCAACCGCTCGATTCAGAAGGGTGCCGTCGTCGTGAACCGCAGCGGTGAGCGGTTCTTCCACCGACACCCGACAGCGAAGCGACTGCTGCGCCGCGCGTACTACTCGGCCAACAAGGCGCCGCCGCACCCCACGATGTCTCGGCGTGAACGCGACCGGCTGACGGCGTTCTACCGGCCTCACACCGCACGGCTGGCCGAGCAGCTGAACGGTCTCGGCCTCGACCTCCCGCCGGCCTGGACGCAGCCCGCGCCTCCGCACTCCGCCCGGGAAGGGGACCACCGCACGTGACCGCATCACAGGGACCGATCTTCGTCGTCGGCTCCATGCGCTCGGGATCGACGATGCTCAGGCTGATCCTCGACAGTCATCCGCGTATCGCCGTCGGTGCCGAGACCGGGTTCATGGGTGCCGTGATGGGCGCGAAGGCGATCCCCAACTGGAAGCACGGAACGAACTGGTACGAACAGATCGACTGGACCGAGGACGAGTTCGACGAGCGGCTGCGGGAGTTCTACGGCGGTATGTTCGAGCGTTACGCCAGCGCCCAGGGCAAGCCCCGGTGGGGTGAGAAGACGCCGTTCCACACCGAGCACATGGCGGCGATGGCGCGGCTGTTCCCCGACTCCGTCTTCGTGGGGATCGTCCGGCATCCCGGCGCGGTCGCCGCCTCCCTTCGAAAGAACTTCCACTACACGTTCGCCGAGGCGCTGGCGTACTGGAACGCCACGAACCTCCACATGATCCGCGCCGCGACAACGCTCGGAACGCGCTTCGCCGCCCTGCGCTACGAGGAGCTCGTCACCTCCGGCGAGCCGGTGCTTCGCGAGCTGATGGACTTCCTGGCCGAACCGTGGACGCCGGCACTCCTCGAGCATCACCGGGTGCAGAGACGCAAGGGCGCACCGCGGCTCGCCGACGGCAGCACGATCTCGAGCAACCCCATCGACGCCAGCCGGGCCACGCAATGGACGGCCAACGTGACCGCGAAGGACTACGAGGCGCTGCGGTCCATCGCCGATCTTGCAGGCTTCTTCGGCTACGACGCCACGAACCCGGCGATCTCGCAGCCGATGCTGGCGGTCGGAAGCTCCCGTACGTGGGTGGCGACGGGCGACGACCTGCTGGTACGTCGCCGCGAGTGGGCGGACCGCGTCGACTTCGAGCGTCGCCCGCCGAGCCCCGTCGTCGATGCCAGCCCCGAGGAACTCGCGGCACGGCTGGCCCGGGCCGAGCAGGCACTCGCCCGAACCCGGTCCAGCAGGTCGGTTCGTCTCGGACAGGCCCTTCGTACGGTGCAGCACGGTCGCTCGCCCGCCGCCGTGCGGGCGGCGTGGGCGCTGCTGCGCTCATCGCCGCGCTGAGCTTCTGTGCACGGTCCAGAATTGGCGCCGATGCCGAGCCCACCTGACTGCATTGCGTAACGACGCCACCACGCAATGTCAACTTTATCGCCCGGCAATAGCGAAATGCGCTCCACGTCGTTAGTGCTTGATCATGGCGAGGAAATTAAACATCACCGACTTGGTCGACAATCGTTATCACAACGTGAATGCCCATTCACGCATTGTCACAATTGCTGTTCGCCTTGTCCGGCCCTCTGTCCTGTGTTTGGATAAGTCCCTGTTCGTCCCGTGTTCATACTCGGTCAACGCTTTGGCTCAGCTGGTCGCATCCACCAGGGGTAGGCGTCTTTGGAGGATTCGTGTCTGCTGATGTTGCGTCTGGAGACGCGCCGCCGAGAGCGGACCGCGGTCTTGCGTTCCGTGACCGCGTGCGGTCCCGCTACCGCCGGCCCCCGTCGCCCTCGACGAGGTTCCGTCGGGGTTTCGGCCCGTTGGGTGTCGATGTCGTCCCGTTGGCGGTGGTCGTCGATGTGGTGGCGTTGGTGGGGGCTCACTACATCACGGCGTTGAGTGCGCGGGCGTCGGTCTTGTTGGCGGTGTTGACGCTGGTGCTGAACGCGACCGGGGGTCATTACCGGGCGCGGGTGGCGCCGTCGTTGTTGGACGAGCTGCCGGGTCTGGCCGCGCGGGCGTTGGTGGCCGGTGCGTTGACCAGTGCGGTGAAGCTGCAGGTGGGGATCCCGGTCGGCAACGGCCCGATCGACGCCGCGTTGGTGTTCGTGGCGTTGGCCGCGGTCGGCCGCGCGGTCGGCTACCAGTACGTGCGGCACTACCGCACCGTCGCCGAGCAGGGCCGCGCGACCATCATCGTGGGCTGCGGTCGGGTCGGGAACCAGCTCGCGGAGACGCTGCTGAACCATCCCGAGTACGGGCTGAGCCCGGTCGGGTACGTCGACGACGAACCGCTGGTCCCCGCCGCCGAACGCCACATCCCGCTGCTGGGCGGCACCGAGTCGTTGACCGACCTGCTGCTCGAGCACCGCATCCGCAACGTCATCGTCGCGTTCATGTCCAGCCGCGAGTCGGTCATGGTCGACATGCTGCGCACCTGTGACCGGCTCAAGTGCGAGATCTTCTTCGTCCCCCGCCTGTACGAGCTGCACGGCCAGGGCCCCGAGACCGAGGTCATCTGGGGCATGCCCCTGACCCGCCTCAGCCGCGCCTCCTACCGGTCGCTGACCTGGAAGACCAAACGCGTCTTCGACTTCCTCCTCGCCAGCATCGGCCTGATCGTGCTCAGCCCCCTGCTCGCCGTGTGCGCCCTCGCCGTACGCATCGAGGGCGGCCCCGGCGTCATCTTCCGCCAGGAACGCGTCGGCCTCGACGGACGACGCTTCGAGATCTTGAAGTTCCGCTCCTACAAACCCACCGACGACACCGAGTCCGCCTCCCGCTGGACCATCGCCACCGACTCCCGCCTCGGCCCCGTCGGACGCACCCTGCGCGCCCTGTCCCTCGACGAACTCCCCCAGCTGTGGAACGTCGTCCGCGGCGACATGAGCCTCGTCGGCCCCCGCCCCGAACGCCCCGTCTTCGTCGACGAGTTCACCAAACGCTTCCCCCGCTACATGGCCCGCCACCGCGTCCCCGCCGGCCTCACCGGCTGGGCCCAAGTCAACGGCCTGCGCGGCGACACCGACATCGCCGACCGCGCCAGCTTCGACAACTACTACATCGAGAACTGGTCCATGTGGACCGACGTCAAAATCATCCTCCGGACCATCACCCAAGTCATCGCCCGCAAAGGCCGATGATGGCCATCGCCTCACTCGATGCCTCCGCCAGCGACACCGGCGACGGCACCGTCCAGGATTTCGATCTGCACGGGATCGTCGGGATCCGACTCCTCGACGCGACCGCCGGCGACATCGCGAAGGTGCAACGGCAGCTCGGCCCGCTGCAGGCGACGCTGGACCGCGACCCCGACATCACCATCCGCTTCGTCGACCGGGCCACGACGAAGACTGTGACGTACGCCGGGCTCAACGAGGGCGGGTTCAACGAGGACGGGTTCTTCGTGCTGCAGGGCCGCGACGGCGTCGTCGCGAAGGTCCTGCTCCCGTTCGAGCAGATCGGTCACGACCTGCGCATCAGCTGCGAGCGGGCGATGCCGATGGTGCCCGACCTCCTCGCGATCATCAACCTCATCGCGCTGACGAAAGGCGTACTGCCGCTGCACGCCTCCGCCTTCTCCTTCGAGGGAACGGGAGTGCTCATCACGGGATGGGCGAAGGCAGGCAAGACGGAGACGCTGCTGGGCTGCATGAACCAGGGCGCGCGGTACATCGGCGACGAATGGGTGTACCTGACACCGGACGGGTCGATGCTCGGCCTGCCGGAGCCGATCCGGCTCTGGGCGTGGCACCTCGAGCAGTTCCCCGAGATACTTCACGCTCGTCGTCGACGCGACCGGATGCGCCTGTCGGTGTGGAACCGGGCCGCGCTGTCGGCGGGTCGACTGTCGCGAATGTTCCCCGGTGCCGGGGTGCTGCGCAAGGGGACCCCGGTCATCACGCGGCAGGCGTACCTGCAGGTCCCTCCGGAGGAGCTCTTCGGGGCCGACGCGATGCAGCTGAAGGGTCCTCTCGACGTCGTGGTGCTCGTGCTGAACCACGACTCGCCGGAGATCGTCTCGCAGCCCGTGAGCCCGGCCGAGGTCGCCGGGCGGATGGCCGCCTCCCTGGCCACCGAGCGCACGCAGTTCATGGAGCACTACGACCAGTTCCGCTACGCCTTCCCCGACCGGGTGAGCGATGTGGTCGAGCGGGCACACGAGACCGAGACCGCGCTGCTCCGGCAGGTCCTCGAGGGCCGTCCCGCCGCCAAGGTCCTGCATCCCTACCCGTGCGACATCACCGAGCTGGGCAATGCCGTCATGCAGGCCGTACGGACGTGCATGACCCGTCATACTGAGTCGTGAGCGCAATCGCCCGCCTCAGGGCCGGGCCGGAGTCTGACCGCGCTGTCACCGTAACCGCCGCCGGCCAGCCAACAGAGGACGCACGGATGCCAGGGAATCGAAGCGCCCCATGGGTGCTGGTGACCGACGACGTCAACGGCCAGAACCGGTCGGCGGTCTCCGCGGTGCGTGCCCTGGCGCAGGGCGGATACCGCCCGGCCGTCAGCACCTGTGGCCGGCTGTCGGTGGCTGCCGCATCCCGGTACTGTGCGCGCCGCGTCGCCCTCCCCCCGGCGAGCTCACCGGCATATGCCGAGGCGCTGCGGCACGAGGTCGACGCGGGCGGTTACCTGAGCGTGCTGCCTGCCAGCGACGTGGCTCTGGTGGCGCTGCGGGCCCCCGGTGCCGAGCTCGTCGACAAGGCGATCCTGGGCCGCCGGGCTGCCGAGGCAGGCATCGCGACGCTGCCGGGACAGGTCTTCGCTTCCGTCTCCGAGCTCCGCGACGCCGCCGACGAGCTGGCTTACCCCATCGTGGTGAAGGCGGTTCTCAAGTCCGGGCAAGGCGACTTCCAGGCGCGGCGTCTCGACTCGGCGCAGGCCGTACGCGCGCTGGACGCACCCGGCACCTTGTACGTCCAGCCACTCGTCGCCGACCAGCTGCGTGCCGTGTGCGGGGTGGTCTGGAAGGGCCGGTTCCTCGCCCTGTCGCACCAACGCTACGTGCGGTTGTGGCCCCGGCAGGCCGGAGTCGGGTCCGCGGCGGTCACGGTAGCGCCCGACGAGACGCTCGAGGGGCCGCTGGCCCGCCTGCTCGCGGACCACGACGGGGTGTTCCAGGCTCAGTTCCTGGGGAGGTACCTGCTCGACATCAACCCACGGGTGTTCGGGTCCATGCCGTTGTCCATCGCCGCCGGGGCCAACCTGCCGGCGATCGCGTGCGACGCCGGCCGGGGTATCGAGCGGCCCCTGCTGCGAACCCGACCCGGCGTCCGGTACCGCTGGATCGAGGGTGACACGAAAGGCATCGTCCAAGCGGTGCGCCACAAGGAGATGCCCCTGGGCGCCGCGGTCCGCGAGATGTTGCCGCATCGAGGGACCGCCCACAGTCTCGAGAGCCTCACCGATCCCGGTCCGGCTCTCGTCCGGCTCGCCCACCTCGCGGGCAGGGCCCGGCCGTGACGCTCACCGACGAGGCACTCGTCGCCAACAGCTCGGCCGGCCACCTCAGCCGCAACGCGGTGCCGACCGCCGACCAGGCCGGCGACCGCGATCGGGCCCGACTGCTCATCCGCACCGGGCTGGAAGACCTTCTCACCACCGATGGCGTGACGGGCTCGCCTGCGGGGACCGCCTGGACCGCCGTGTTCGAAGCCCGGGTGAGGGCCATTCCCGACGAGCAGCACCTGCTCCGACTGGGTTGGCTGCGCCTCGACGGCCTGCTCACCTGTATCGGTGAACCGTCGGGCGGTCGGTGGGCCGTGGTGGCGGACTCGCGGGTACTGGCCGGCGTGCACATCAGCACCGAGGACGCGGCCGATCCGGTGCCGGCCGTCGTGGAGCGGGCCACTCGACGTCGCGAGGTGCGGCTGGTCGACGTGCTCGAGCTGCGCGCGCTGCTCAGGCAGGGCCACCGCTTCCCGGCCGCCTCGGCCGTGATCCGCACCGCTGCCGACATCGAGTCCGGGCTGGGCGGTCGCGAGCTGGTCCGCTGGACCAGTGGCCGCCGGCTGGCGGCGCCGGCGGCGCTGCCGTCAGTGGCGGGATCGATGAGGAAGCGCTACGTCGTGTCGTTCAGCGGGGTCGACGGTTCGGGCAAGACGACGCTGATGGACGCACTCACGACGGATCTCGAGAATGCCGGCGTGCCGACGAGCCGGGTCTGGCTGCGCCCGGGAATGGGTCTGGGCTGGATCGCCGCCCTCGCGGGCCGCGTCAAACGGCTTCTCGGCGAGGATCCACGCCCCGGCGTGGGAGTTCTGGCGGCCGACCCCGACTCCGTCCTGCCCTCACGGCGCGGCGTCCAGGGCTGGGTCTGGTCGCTGATCGTCGTGACCGCGTTCGTCGTGGGCGTCCGCCGCCAGCACCATGCGAGCAGCGGTGTGGTGCTGTACGACCGTCACGTCGCGGATGCCCTGGCCACCCTCGACTTCGCCTACGCGGGCACCAATCTGGCGTTGCAGCGGTGGTTGGTCACGACATTCACGCCGTCCGCCGACGTGGCGTTCTACCTCGACATACCCGCAGACGTGGCGCTGGCCCGCAAACCCGGGGACGTGATCGGTGCCGCCGCGGTTCGGCGTCAGCTCGAGGCCTACCGGAGCTGGCTGCCTCGACTGCGCGGTGTCCGACGACTGGACGCGACCCGCGCACCTCACGAGCTGAGAAGCGACGCGATCGCGCAGCTGTGCAGCGTCGCGACCGCTGACCGTACGTCGGGAGCACGGCGTTGACCACGCGGCTCCGGTCGCCGCGCGGCCGTCCACACCCGTGGCTGCGGCTCCTGGTGATGGTGCTGCTGGCGCCCGTACTCGCGAGCTGTTGGCTCTCCGGCGGGTCGCCGCAGCCTGCCACCGGCCCCTCGACGGTTCCCGGGGCAGTAGCGACGCCCCGCTATGTCAGTCCCAGTGGGCGCGACACGTGGCCGGGAACCAAGGCACGCCCCTGGAAGACCCTTGGGCGGGCCCTGCCCGCGCTCACGCCGGGGGAAACGCTGTACGTCCGTGGAGGTACGTACCGCGAGCATCTCGTGCGGCTGAACGTGCATGTAGGGACCCCTGCCCACCGCATCCTCGTCACGGCGTACCCCGGCGAGCGGCCGGTCGTCGAGGGCGTGCTCTGGCTGTTCCGCCCGTCCTACTGGACCATCAACGCGATCAACGTCACCTGGGACAACTCCTTGAAGCCCGCTCCACTCCACATGGTGAAGGTCACTGGAGGCGTCGGGTGGTCCTGGCAGAACAGCGAGATCTGGGGCTCCAAAGCCGCGGCCAACGTCTTGATCACCGGCTACGGCCGCACGGAGCCGTCTCGGTGGCGACTGACCGGGAATTGCATCCACGACCTCGAGCCGCCGACCCGCCGCAGCGCCAACCTCACCATCGGCCCGATGAAGGACGCCGGGCCGGGAACCGTGACCCGCAACCTCCTGTTCAACTCTCCGGGGCCACAGAACGTCGCCTTCGGCAGGCCGAGAGCAGGCGGACCGAACGACGTGGACTTCAGCTACAACACCCTGTTCGGTTCGAAGGTCGGCCTCGCGTTCGCCGGCGACGTCCGCAACGTCACCGTGGAACGCAACATCGTCGCGGGCGTCACCTCCGGGCTGGCCGTTCGTTGGACAGTCAAGAAGGAGTCTGGAAACTCGATCCGTCAGAACCTCGGAGTCGACGCACGGCGGTTCATGCGCCCTGCGGCGGAGCTGAAGGTAGGTGGCCCGGGAAACGTTCTGAGGGACGACATCGCCTTCCGCAACACGAGTTCCTGCCGGGGATTCACCTCCACATCGCCGGCGACGTTCCCGTACGGCCGCGGGGCGCTCGACTAAGGACTCGATAATGAAATAGCAGGCAAGCGCCCGTTCGGACCACGGACGGCGTGCTGGGACGTAAAATGCGGCGACGGCTTCGAAAGGGTTTTACCAATGAACGGTGGCGGGGATTTCTTGAGCGCAATGGGCTGGGCTCTGCGCAAATACGCCTGGCTCGTCCTTGCCTTCATCGTCGGCCTCGGTGTGCTGATTCCCTTTCTGCTGAACCGCGGACCGACGACGTACGAGGCGCAGGCCCAGGTCGGTCCTACCGACAAGGTGCTGCTGCAGCCACTCGACCCACTGCCCAGGATCGGGGACTCGGTGTTCAACAACGGCGCAGTGGCGAAGGCCGTCCGCGACACCCTCAAGCTCGGGCCCGGCGCCACCGTCTCGCCGAAGTACGTCGAGCTGGTTGCAGCCCAGGACAACCTGGTGTTCACCGTGCTCGGCCACGACAAGAGCGCGCAGACGGCTCAGAAGCTCGCGAACCTCGCTGCTGCGACGTTCACCGTCGAGCTCAACAAGTACTCCGGCTCGGTCGGTCAGTTCCAGGTCCAGCACGGCGCACCGCTGCCCGCAACTCCGACGGCCACGCTCGGCGGGGGCAAGCTCGCCATCGCCATCGGCCTGCTGGCCGGTCTGATAGCGGGCCTGGCTGCCGTCGCCCTCATCGTCGTGTGGCGTCGCCCTGTCCTCGACGCGGCCAGCGCGGAAGAGGCGACCAACGCCCCCGTGTACGGGCTCGTCAAGCTTCCGCGCGGACGCGGACCGGTCGACTCGTACTCGATCAGAGGTCTCGCACCGTTGTGCCGGCGGGTGCTGGCGAGCTCCTACGACACCGTCCTGCTGGTCAGCTCCCCCAAGGGCGAGACACAGGTCCGAGATCTAGGCAGCGCCATGTCGAACCTGCTCAACCGGGTGCAGAGGGCTCCCCGACCGACGCCCGGAAGCCAGTTCGGGACGAGCGGGGCCTCCACCGTCGGGTGGAACGACCCCGGCGCGTCGTCGGCGAACGGAGTGCCGGCCCGCACCAACGTGCAGCTGCACGTGGCTACGAGTGACTCGCTGGAGCAGGTCGCGACGCTTCCCGACTCCGCGCTGACCCTGCTCGTGGTGCCCCGAGGGACGAACCTGAAAGATCTTCGAGACGCCGCGGGCGAGTACTTCACCGGCGGCGCCGGAGGACTGGTGATCGTGGCCCAGGCGAGCCGCAAGATGGGGCGCAGCTCTGGTGGGTCGACGAGTGGTGGCTCGCGCGGTTCGAGCACCCCTGCGCAGCAAGAGGTCACCGTTCCCCAGTAGTGCGCCCGCGGAACAGGCTCCGCCCGGGTCGCCATCCCGGCGGCCATAGGGCATCCCAGGGGCCCTAGCGCGGCGCAGCGGCCGCAGGCATCCCGCGCAGGGACGCTCAGACCACAAGGGACCGCGTTGTGAGGCCCCCGTGCGCCCGGGACGCCCTGCGCCCTCGACGGGCGGACTCCTGGGCAGGCGGGCACGGCCGACCCCGGCCCGGTGAAGTGTCGACCTGGCCGGGCCTGCTTTACCTCGGGCAGGACGGCGCCACCACCGTTCGACGGTCGGTGGGCTCCTACGGGTGTCGCACCCACTCGTTGCCCTGCATGCACTCCTTGTCTTGTTGCGAACCTGTGCTCCGTGCCGCGGCCTCGTCACTCGCCGTCCGCAGGCCCGCATCCAGCGTCCGACCAGATGCAGCCGGGTCAGG
>JAWWPH010000324.1:0-11385 GCA_033850875.1 Nocardioidaceae bacterium
AGCCGGCTGGCCGAGGCGTACATAGCCGAGCCCGACCTCGACCAGCGTGCGCAGGTGCCGCGAGATCGCGGGGATCGCGTCGAGGAAGTCGACGGCCTCCTCGATCGGCATGTCGAGCACTTCGGCAATGGTCTTGCCCTTGTAGTGAACCTCGAGCGTCTCCCGGTTGTATCGGGCCCCGTGGCACACCTCGCAGGGGACGTAGACGTCGGGCAGGAAGTTCATCTCGATCTTGATCGTGCCGTCGCCGGCGCAGGCCTCACAGCGGCCGCCCTTGACGTTGAACGAGAACCGACCCTGCTGGTACCCGCGGACCTTGGCCTCCGGCGTCTGGGAGAACAGCCGCCGCACGTGGTCGAAGACTCCGGTATAGGTGGCCGGGTTGGACCGCGGAGTCCGTCCGATCGGCGATTGGTCGACGTGGATGACCTTGTCGACCTGGTCGACCCCGGTGATGTCACGATGGCGGCCCGGGACCTCCCTCGCGTTGTAGATCCGCTTCGCGAGCGCGGAGTACAAGATGGAGTTGACGAGGGTCGACTTGCCGGAGCCCGACACGCCGGTCACGGCGATGAAGCACCCGAGCGGGAACGCGACCGTGACGTCCTGCAGGTTGTGCTCGTGCGCGTTGTGGACAACGAGCTCGCGCCCGGGGGTACGCGGCCGGCGCACGACGGGAAGCGGGATCTCGGCACGACCGGACAGGTACGCGCCGGTCAGCGAGTCGGGGTGGGACAGCAGGTCCTCGACCGGCCCGGAGACGACCACCTGGCCGCCGTGCTCCCCTGCGCCGGGGCCGATGTCGACCGCCCAGTCGGCGGTCCGGATCGTGTCCTCGTCGTGCTCGACCACGATCAGCGTGTTGCCCATGTCGCGCAGCCGGAGAAGCGTGTCGATCAGCCGGTGGTTGTCGCGTTGGTGCAGACCGATCGAGGGCTCGTCGAGCACGTACAGCACCCCGACGAGACCGGCCCCGATCTGGGTGGCCAACCGGATCCGCTGCGCCTCGCCTCCGGACAGCGATCCCGACGGACGGTTGAGGCTGAGGTAGTCGAGCCCCACGTCGAGCAGGAACCGCAGCCGCTCGCTGATCTCCTTCAGCACCCGCTCGGCGATCTGGAACTCGCGCGCCGACAGGTCGAGGTCGCTGTTGAGGAACGCGGCGGCCTCGTCGACGGGCAGCGCGCTGATCTCGGCGATGTTCTTGCCGCCCAGGGTCACTGCGAGCGAGATCGGCTTCAGCCGGGCCCCGTCGCAGGCCAGGCAGGGCACCTCGCGCATGAAGCCCTCGAACCGTTCCCGGCTGGTGTCGCTCTCCGCCTCGGTGTGGCGGCGCTCGATGTAGGGCAGGACGCCTTCGAACATCGCGTAGTAGGACCGTTCGCGGCCGTACCGGTTCTTGTAGCGGACGTGCAGCTTGTCGGGGTGCCCACCGAGGATCGACTCCTGCGCCCGCCGCGGCAGCCGCCCCCAGGGCGTGTCCATGCTGAACCCGAGCTCATCGCCCAGCGCTTCGAGCAGTCGGGCGAAGTAGTCGGCCACATGGGCAGCGGACCAGGGGGCAATGGCGCCCTCGGACAGCGACTTCTCGTCGTCCGGGATGACGAGCTCGGGGTCGACGATCATCCGGGTGCCGAGGCCATGGCATTCCGTGCAGGCGCCGAACGGCGAGTTGAAGGAGAAGGACCGCGGCTCGAGCTCCTCGAAGCTCAGGTCGTCGTACAGGCACGCCAGGTGCTCGGAGAAGACCCGCTCACGATGTGGGTCGTCGGCTGCAAGGTCGACGAAGTCGAGTGTCACGAGACCGTCGGACAGCCCGAGGGCGGTCTCCACCGAGTCGGTGAGCCGACGCTTGGCGGACTCCTTCACGGCGAGCCGGTCGACGACGACCTCGATGGTGTGTTTCTTCTGCTTGTCGAGCTTCGGCGGGTCGGTGAGCGCGAAGGTGTCCTTGTTGACCCGGACCCGTGAGAAACCCTGCGCCTGCAACTGGCGGAAGAGCTCGACGTACTCCCCCTTGCGCCCGCGGATGACGGGAGCGAGAACCTGGAACCGGGCCCCCTCGTCCAGCTCGAGCACGCGGTCGACGATCTGTTGGGGGGTCTGGCGCGCGATCGGCCGCCCGCAGACGGGACAGTGCGGTCTGCCGGCCCGGGCGAAGAGGAGCCGCAGGTAGTCGTACACCTCGGTGATCGTGCCGACCGTCGAGCGCGGGTTGCGCGAGGTCGACTTCTGGTCGATCGACACCGCCGGGGACAGCCCCTCGATGAAGTCGACGTCGGGCTTGTCCATCTGGCCGAGGAACTGTCGCGCGTACGCCGACAGCGACTCCACGTAGCGGCGCTGTCCCTCGGCGAAGATCGTGTCGAAGGCCAGGCTCGACTTGCCGGAGCCGGACAGGCCGGTGAAGACGATCATCGAGTCCCGCGGAAGGTCGAGGGACACGTCTTTGAGGTTGTGTTCGCGCGCCCCGCGAATGATCAGCTGGTCCGCCACTGTGCACCCTTCACGTCGGCACGCATCTTTGGATTCGAACACCTGTTCGTAAGTCTACTCATGCCGACACCTCCGGCGCGACCCTCTGACGGCGCCCGGCGCGTCGTACCGGACCATGATGGCGCACGGGCAAAACGGCCCGGCAAAGACGGTAGGTTTCATCGTATGGCGGCCGACCTCTCCACCCCGATCGATGGCGTGAAGACCTCGACCCAGGCTCTCGAACACACCCTCTCAGGGCTCACCGACAGTTCTGCCCGGGAGCCCTCGCTGCTCCCCGGCTGGACCCGCGGGCACGTGGTGACGCACCTCGCCCGCAACGCGGACGCCCTGCTCAACCTGGTCACCTGGGCGAGGACCAAGGTGCCGCGGCCGATGTACAGCAGCCGCGAGGAGCGCAACGCGGCGATCGAGGCACAGGCAGGGCGGTCGGCGGACGAGCTGCGGGCCGATCTCCACGACTCCTCCGAGCGGCTGCTCTCTGCCCTGACCGAGCTCGACGGCGACAGCTGGGACACCGGGATCGTCTGGGGAGCCAACGAGCGCCGGGCCACCGCGGCCGCGATCCCGCTGCTGCGGCGCACGGAGGTCGAGCTCCACCACCTCGACCTCGATCTCGACTACACGCTGGCCCACTGGCCGGAGGACTTCGTCGAGGCGTTGCTCGACGACATCGCCGCGGAGTCGGCGACCGGCGGCACCTACGCCGGGTGCGTCCTGGTCGCCAACGACGACGAGGGTCGCTGGGTCATCGCCGGCGGCGGCCCTGAGATCTCCGGTCCGCCGCCGGCCCTGCTGGGCTGGATGGTCGGGAGGTCGAGCGGCATCGGCCTGCACAGCGAGTCCGGAACCCTCCCGAGGCAGGAGCCATGGCGATGACGTACCACGGCAAGGTGCGACCCGGTACGCCCGCGGTTCGCGAGCTCTCCGACCTGATGATCACCAAGGCGTCCGTCGGACCGATGGACAACAACGCCTACCTGCTGAAGTGCCGCACGACCGACGACCTCCTGCTCATCGACGCGGCGGCCGACGAGCGCGTGCTCCTCGGGCTGCTCAACGGCCAGCCGCTGGCCACCGTCGTCACGACGCACCGGCACGGCGACCACTGGGGAGCGCTGGCGGCGGTCGTGGCGGCCACGTCCGCGACGACCGTGGCGGGTGCCGACGACGTGGACGGCATCCCGGTCCCGACCGACCGTGCTCTCCGCGACGGCGACGTCGTCTCGGTGGGTGACGTCGACCTGCAGGTCATCTCGCTCGTCGGCCATACGCCCGGCTCGGTCGCGCTGCTGTACGACGACCCGACCGGCCCGCCGCACCTGTGGACCGGCGACAGCCTGTTCCCGGGCGGCGTGGGCAAGACCTGGTCCGCCGATGACTTCAGCTCGCTGATCGACGACGTCGAGTCGAAGATCTTCGACCGTCTCCCCGACGAGACGTGGGTCTACCCGGGACACGGTGACGACACGACGCTGGGGGCCGAGCGCCCGCACGTCAGGGAGTGGCGAGCCCGGGGCTGGTAGGGCGTCGGCTCGGTGGGGTCGGCGACGCTCGGACTGGAAGCCACCGGACGTCACAGGCGGCTGAAAACCTCGAACAGCGCCACGCCGGCGAGTCCCCACAGCCCCACCCCTGTGACCGCCATGGCCACCCAGACGACCACTTTGGGCCAGTCGACAGCCGTCGACGTGCTCGCGTCCGCGGGCGCTGCCCGAGTGCCCGAACCGTCCTCCATAACCGGGCAGACACCTCGGAGGCCACGGCATGACGCGCGACCTCGCACGGAGCGTGTGTGGCAGCTCTGTCGTGGCGCTGGCGGCCCGTCGGTGAAGGCGGGACCACGGCCCTGTGTGCGTACCTGCACGCTCTGGTGCACGCTGGCTCCATGCAGGAGATCTCGATAGAGCCCCGCCGGCTCGACCAGCTGGCCGGCCTGCTCTGGCCGGAACGAGCCGAGGAGCTTATCCAGGTGGCCGACCGCGCCCGCCGCCTCCTCGACGGTCGCATCGTCTGGAACGTCAATGCCACCGCCCATGGCGGCGGGGTGGCCGAGATGCTGCAGTCCCTGCTGGCGTACGTACGCGGTGTCGAGGTCGACGCGCGCTGGCTCGTACTGTCGGGCGGACCGGAGTTCTTCACCATTACCAAGCGGCTGCACAACCGGCTGCACGGCTCCGCCGGTGACGGTGGACCGCTGGGTGAGGCCGAGCACGCCGTGGTGGCGCAGACGCTGGCCACCAACCTCGACGAGATGAGAGACCGCGTACGCCCGCGCGACATCGTCGTCCTGCACGACCCGCAGACGGCGGGCCTGGTGGACGGGCTCCGGGCGACCGGGGCCAAGGTCGTGTGGCGGTGCCACATCGGGAGTGACACCCCCGACGCCGGGATCGACGAGGCGTGGGAGTTCCTGCGCCCGTTCGCCGAGAACGCCGACGCGTTCGTGTTCTCGCGGATGAGCTATGCACCCGGCTGGAGCCGGTCCGAGAAGCTGCACATCATCACACCGTCGATCGACCCTCTGAGTGCCAAGAACGCGCCGCTGTCGGACTCGGTGGTGGCGTCGACCCTGGCCCGTACCGGTCTCGTCGCAGGTCGTGTGCGCGACGACGACCTCGGCTTCACCCGCCGCGACGGCACGCGGGGAACCACGCGCCGGCATGAGGGCCTGCTCGACCGACCGGCCCTTCCCGCCGACGCCCGGCTCGTCATCCAGGTGAGCCGCTGGGACCGGCTCAAGGACATGGCGGGGGTGTTGACCGGTTTCTCCCGCGCACTGGCCGACCTGCCCGACGACGTGCATCTCCTGCTCGTGGGACCCGAGGCCTCCGGTGTCTCCGACGACCCCGAGGGCGCGCAGGTGCTGGCCGAGTGTCGTGAGCTCCAGCGCGTCCTGGACCGTTCCCAGCGTGAACGCATCCACCTCGTGGAGCTCCCGATGGACGACGTGGACGAGAACGCTCACATCGTCAACGCCCTCCAGCGCCACGCCTCGGTGATCGTGCAGAAGAGTCTCGTCGAGGGGTTCGGCCTGACGGTCACCGAGGCCATGTGGAAGGCCCGTCCCATCGTGGCCTCGGCCATCGGGGGGATCCAGGACCAGATCACCGACGGCGAGCAAGGGCTGCTGCTTCAGGACCCGCGAGACCTCACGGGGTTCGCCGCCGCGGTGATCCGGCTGGTCAACGACGCCGAGGAGTCGGCTCGGCTCGGGAAGGCTGCACAGCAGCGGGTGCAGGACAGGTTCCTGGGCGATCGCCACCTCGAGCAGTACGTCGACCTCTTCGAGACGCTCGTCCAGTAGCCGGCGTCAGTCGAGCCGGCAGTCACCCGCGGCGCCCGTCAGCTCTCACCCACCACTCGGCCCGACAGGGAGCTCCATCGCAGACGGATGTAGGTCCTGCGCAGGCCACCGGCCCACGCCGTCGGCTCGAGCCCTCGCTCGCGCAACATGTCCAGCTCCCTCTCGTCGTCGATCGCCTCGGCCCGGCCTGCCGCCACGACACTCCAGCCCCCCGCGTGGTCGTGGTCGACGGAGTCCACCTCGAAGGCGACCTCGGCTCCGGCGGCGAGCGTGCCGAGGGCGCTGTAGGCGCTGGTACGGAACACGATCGACTCCCCGTCGACGACGTAGTTGACGGGGAAGATCTGAGGACCGGCGGGGGCGCAGATCGCTGCACGGCCGACCCCACTCGGTGGGACCAGGTCCAGACACTCCTCGGGGGTCAGCTTCCTCGGTGCGGTCACGGTTTCCTTTCGGAGCTAGGGACGTACGTCGCGGCCGGTCACCCGACGCGGTGTGATCTTGATGAAGAGGTTGCGTACACCCGGCGCCCAGGATCTCAGCGCCTGGGCGAGACCCGACTCGACGACGTCGTCGACGTCGTCGATGAGCTCCGCAGTGCCGACGACGAGGACGCTCCACCCCCGGTGCAGGTCCGATTCGATCTCGTCGATCTCGAAGGCGACGCGGTCCCCGGCGTGCGCGGCGAGCTCTGCATACGCGGAGGTCCTGAAGACCACGCACTCGCCGTCCATGGTGTAGTTGACGGGGATGATGACGGGGCCGTCGGCGGTGCTCACGCCGATCCGGCCGACCTCGGTCCGGCGGAGCCGATCGGCGCACTCGGCAGGGGTCAGTTCCCGGATGGCTGCCATAGGAGCGAGGCTGCCCGACGAACCGATGGTCTGTACAGGGCCGGGTGACCCGCAGCTGCGGGACCTAGTACCTCCGGTTCCGGCAGCCCGGACGGACAGTCGCACACAGCGACGTGGGACCACGATTATCGCGACACGGCGGAAACCGCACCCGCGGCCTGCGCATACTTCTCTCACGTGTTCAGTTACTCGAACCGAGACCCCGATGCCGCCGCCCTCCCCCCTCGGTGCTCCGGCATCGGGGTCGCCTCAAGTGCGGCTAGCATCGGCGGATGTCGTACCGCCACCTCGAGCAGTACGTGCACGGGCTGCCCGCCGAGGGCTCGTTCTCGATCTGGGCCGGCCCGGTCGAGGGTCCGGCCTGGGTCACCTTCCGAGACCGCGAGCCGCACTACGCCGCGAGCACCATGAAGCTCGCCCTGGTCATCGCCGCCTACCGCTCCGCAGAGGCCGGAACTCTCGACCTCGACGACACGGTTGCTGTGCACAACTGTTTTGCCTCGGCGGCCGGTGGCGCGCCGTTCTCCCTCGATCCCGGCGAGGACAGCGATCCGGAGCCCTGGGCCCGCCAGGGTCAGCGGGTCGCGTTGCGGTGGCTCGCCTACCGCTCGATCGTCCGGTCGAGCAACCTCGCGACCAACCTGCTTCTCGACGCGGTCGGGACGTCCGCTGTGATGGCGGCAGTGCACGCCGTCGGTGCCACCGACAGTGTGGTCGCCCGGGGAATCGAGGACGCCGAGGCCAGAGAGGCCGGGCTGCAGAACCTCGTGACCGCTCGCGACCTCGCGCTGACGCTACGGGCGCTGGTGACCGGGACGGCCGCCGGTCGCGACTCGTGTGAGGAGATCGTGTCGGTACTGGCCGCCCAGCAGATCAACGACGCCATCCCGGCGGGCCTGCCACCCGGGACCCGCGTCGCGCACAAGTCCGGCTGGGTCGAGGGCATCTCCCACGATGCCGCGATCGTGTTCCCGGACGACGCGCCGCCCTTCGTCGTGGTGGTCTGTACGACGTCCACGCTCGACGAGAGCACCGGGCTGGGTCTGATCGCTGCGGGAGCGCGAGCAGCCTGGTCGGACAGACCGCAGTCGTGACGCGACAGGTCTGCGTCGACGTCGCCACCGTGTGGAGCTCCCCAGCGGCTCCGCGCTCGATCGACGCGCCCGCGACGGCCGACCACCCGGACATGTGTGCGTGGACCTCGACACTCGACGTCGACGCCAGGCGGGGTCTGCACGGGCGGACCGAGACGCAGCTGTTGCGGGGCGAGCCGGTCGAGATCCTGGAAGAGGGCCCAGCGGGGTGGGTGCACGTGGCCGCGCCCTGGCAGCCGTCGCCGAAGCACTCCACCGGCTACCCCGGCTGGATCCGCCGGGCGCATCTGGCTCCGGAGACCGAGACGAGCGTCGGGACGCCGGCGGGGACGGTCGAGGCCAAGCCGGCCGGTCTCATCGAGTGGGCTCGCCACTTCGTCGGGCTGCAGTACCTGTGGGGCGGACTCAGTCGGTACGGGCTGGACTGCTCGGGGCTGGTGCACCTGACATACCGCGAGGCGGGGGTGGTCGTACCGCGAGACGCGTCGGCGCAGCACGCCGCAGCCCGGCCGGTCGCACTCGGTGAGGAGCGGACCGGGGACCTGTACTTCTTCGCGGGCGACGACGGTCACGTGGTCCACGTCGGTCTCGTCACCGCCCGCCTGCGGATGCTGCACGCCCCGGAGAGCGGACGGCGGATCGAGGACGCGGCCCTCACGGCGGATCGGCAGGCATCCCTCGCGGCAGCCGGACGGTTCCTGCACGACTAGACCCGGTCGGTACGTCCCTCGACCAGCAGGCTGGCGGCCGTGGTGACGACCAGGGTCCCGACGATGACCACGAGGGAGAGCCAGATGGGGATGTCGGGGGCCCACTCGATGCCCGAGCCGCCGTTGACGAACGCCAGCGTGTTGTCGTGCATCGCATGCAGGACCAGCTTGACGCCGATGAACGCCAGCAGGAAGGCGAGGCCGTAGGTCAGGTACACCAACCGCTCGAGCAGACCGCCGATCAGGAAGTACAGCTGACGAAGGCCCATCAGCGCGAACACGTTGGCGGTGAAGACGAGGTACGGCTCACTGGTGAGGCCGTAGATCGCCGGTATGGAGTCGAGCGCGAACAGCAGGTCCGTGGTGCCGAGCGTCACGATCACGACGAGCATCGGGGTCATGAGGGTCTTGCCGGCGGACGTGACGAACAGCTTCGTGCCCGTGAACTCCTTCGTAGCGGGGAACCTCTTCTCGAGCCACTGGATCAGCCGGCTCTCCTCGAACTCGTCCGGGTTCTCGGGCCCCTCCTTGGCGAGCTTCACGGCGGTGAACACCAGGAACAGGCCGAACAGGTAGAAGACCCAGCTGAACGAGTGGATGGCGGCCGCGCCGACGGCGATGAAGATCCCTCGCATGACGAGGGCCAGCACGATCCCGACCAGGAGCGCCGTCTGCTGCAGCTCGCGGGGGACGGCGAACCGGTTCAAGATGATGATGAAGATGAACAGGTTGTCGACGGACAACGAGTATTCGGTCAACCAACCGGCGAAGAACTCCCCGCCGTACTGAGGTCCCGAGAAGGCGAGCACGGCGAGGCCGAAGGCGACGGCAGCCGCCACGAAGAACGCGAGGTCGCGTCCGACCTCTCGCATCGACGGCTCGTGCGGGCGGCGGCCGATGACCACCACGTCGAGGAGCAGGAACCCCGAGGTACCCAGCACGGTGGCCCACCACAGCCACGGCGCAACATGCATTGTCGTAGTCCTCCGGGATCCGCGGGTTCGAAGCCGCTCGAAGGCGTCGACGAAGATGGGCCCGGAGGTCTCTTCCGCCCGGACGTCAGCCCCGGACCAGCAGCACCGGGCCGACGGCCAGTGAACCGGCCGGGGCCGTGATGACGGCACCGCTGCGAAGGAATACTCCCCTCCACGCAGCTCTCATTGTCACAGAGGTCGGCGGCCAGCGACAAATGCGGGCGTGTGCATGGCGTGGCCCCGCACCGGCGCCACCCCGGCCTCAGACCGGGCGCCGTGACTTCGGCAGCTTGGACACGACGGTCGCGTACGATGCGTCGACGGCCTCCAGGAGCTCGTCGTCGGGGATGCTCCCGCCGACCGTCAGGGTGTTCCACCCCGAGCGACCGATGTAGGCCATGGCAGCGGCGTCACCGGGGAAGCGCGCCAGCCACTCGTCGGCGATGTCGCGGTCGGCGCCACACTTCAGCCCGATCGTCGTACCGTCCGGAGACCCCAGAAAAGCGAAGATCTTCTCGGCCACCTTGACGACGACGTCTCCCTCCCAGGGCTCGTCGGACCACGCGCCGGGCTTGTCCAGGCAGTAGGCGACGAGCTCCTCCCGGGTCACCTCGCGCCGGCCTCGACCATCTGCCGGAGCTCCTTCTTCAGCTCGGAGATCTCGTCGCGCAACCGGGCGGCCACTTCGAACTGGAGCTCGGCCGCCGAGGCGTGCATCTGGTCGGTGAGCTGCTGGACCAGGTCGGCGAGGTCGCGGGACGGCATGCCGGCGAGGTCGCGCGCGAACCCACCGGAGTCTCGACTGGAGAAGCCCGGGGTGGGGGCCTTGCCACGCGACTGCTGGCGCCCGCCGCCACCAAGGAGCTCGGCGGTGTCGGCGTCCTCACGGGCGAGCATGTCGGTGATGTCGGCGATGCGCTTGCGCAGCGGCTGCGGGTCGACGCCATGCGCGACGTTGTAGGCGACCTGCTTGGCGCGGCGGCGGTTGGTCTCGTCGATGGCCCGGGCCATCGAGTCGGTGATCCGGTCGGCGTACATGATGACCTGGCCGGAGACGTTGCGGGCGGCGCGGCCGATCGTCTGGATCAGCGACGTCCCCGACCTCAGGAAGCCCTCCTTGTCGGCGTCGAGGATCGCCACCAGCGACACCTCGGGGAGGTCGAGCCCCTCGCGCAGCAGGTTGATCCCGACCAGGACGTCGTACTGACCGAGCCGCAGCTCGCGCAGCAGCTCGATCCGGCGCAGCGTGTCGACCTCGCTGTGCAGGTAGCGGGTACGGACGCCGCTCTCGAGGAGGTAGTCGGTGAGGTCCTCGGACATCTTCTTCGTCAAGGTGGTGACCAGCACGCGCTCGTTGCGCTCGGTCCGGAGGTGGATCTCGGCGATCAGGTCGTCGATCTGCCCCTTCGTCGGCTTGACGACCACCTCGGGGTCGACCAGACCCGTTGGACGGATGATCTGCTCGACCGTCGTGTCGACGCGCCCCAGCTCGTAGGGACCGGGCGTCGCGGACAGGTACACCGTCTGGCCGATCCGGTCGAGGAACTCCTCCCAGCGCAACGGCCGGTTGTCCATCGCGCTCGGCAGCCGGAAGCCGTGCTCGACCAGTGTGCGCTTGCGGGACATGTCGCCCTCGTACATGCCGCCGATCTGCGGCACCGTGACATGGGACTCGTCGAGCACGAGGAGGAAGTCCTCCGGGAAGTAGTCGAGCAGACAGCTCGGCGCGCTCCCCGCCGCCCGGCCGTCGGTGTGCCGCGAGTAGTTCTCGATGCCCGAGCAGGTGCCGATCTGGCGCATCATCTCGATGTCGTAGGTCGTGCGCATCCGGAGCCGCTGCGCCTCCAGCAGCTTGCCCTGGCCCTAGAGTTCCGCCAGCCGATCCTCGAGTTCCTTCTCGATGGTCGAGATGGCGTGGGCCATCCGATCCGGTCCGGCCACGTAGTGAGA
>JAWWPH010000360.1:0-3310 GCA_033850875.1 Nocardioidaceae bacterium
GCGACGAGACCGGCGTCGGGATCGTCCGCGGCTCCGAGCTGCTCGCGGATGCGCTGGCGTCGAGCGTGGAGGAGCACGCGAGGTTCGGCGGCGTCGTGCCCGAGGTCGCGAGCCGCGCGCACCTCGAGGCCATGCAGCCGATGATCGAGCGCGCCTGCCGTCAGTCGGGAGTGGCGCTGTCCGACGTGGACGCGCTCGCCGTCACGTCTGGTCCTGGGCTTGCCGGGGCGCTACTGGTGGGTCTGGCCGCCGCCAAGGCGCTGGCGTTGACGCTGGGCAAGCCGCTGTACGGGGTCAACCACCTGTCCGCCCACGTGGCCGTCGACCAGCTCGAGCACGGACCGCTGCCCGAGCCGTGCATCGCCTTGCTCGTCAGCGGTGGTCACTCGAGCCTGCTCCTGGTGGAGGATGTGACCGCCGGCGTCGAGCCGCTCGGCGCCACCGTCGACGACGCCGCAGGAGAGGCCTTCGACAAGGTCGCCCGGTTGCTCGGCCTACCATTCCCCGGTGGGCCGCACATCGACCGGGTAGCGAGGGAGGGCGGGTCGGTGTCCATCGACTTCCCGCGCGGGCTGTCGTCGCGGCGTGACCTCGAACGGCACCGGTTCGACTTCTCGTTCAGCGGCCTCAAGACGGCCGTCGCGCGGTGGGTGGAGGCGCGCGAGCGCTCGGGCGAGCCGGTCCCGGTCGCCGACGTCGCGGCGGCCTTCCAGGAAGCCGTCTGCGACGTGCTGACCCGGAAGGCCCTCGACGCGTGCGCCACCACGGGCGCTCGTCATCTCGTCATCGGCGGTGGAGTGGCGGCGAACTCCCGGCTCCGGTCGCTCGCGGAGCAACGGGCCGAGCGAATCGGCGTGAGAGTCCGTGTCCCACGGCCCGGGCTGTGTACCGACAACGGTGCGATGGTCGCGGCGCTCGGCTCCGAGCTGGTACGCCGTGGCAGGACGGCCTCGGCCCTCGACTTCGGCGCCGACTCGTCCATGCCGCTGACGACGGTGGTCGCCTGACCCGACCGCGGGACCGGCCGGCGGCCCGCGGCCCTCAGCCTGAGGTGACCCCACGCACGAGGTCTGTGGTCAGCTCGACCTGGCGCAGCCCGCACGCCTCGTACGCACGCACGGCACCCGTGTTCGACACCGGTGTGTGGACGGCGACACCGCTCGCCCCCGCCCGCGCCAGGGCGGCGATCACTGCACGCGACACGGCCCGCCCGTGACCGTGACCTGCGGAGTCGGGATGCGCGGCCACCGGTTCGAGGATGCCGCATCTGCCCGGACCGGCGGACCAGCCGGTCGCGGCCGCTACGGGGGTGCCGTCGTCGGCTCGCCTGAGCAGGTCCAGCGCCGGGTCGTAGCCGGGACCTGCCGCCATCTGGTGCCACCGCTGCACTGTGAACGTGGACCCGTCGAAAGCCGACCGCTGCACCTCGACCCGGTCGGCGATGTCACCGTCGTCGGCCAGCGGACGCGACAGCGGGTCGCCGTCGGCGGCGTCCGCCGCCGTGAGCGGCCTGTACAGGACCGTCCAGGCATCGGTGTCGACCGTCCAGCCCCGCGACGACAAGACCGTGCGCAACGCCGAGCCTCCCGGCGCCTCGGAGGACGACGACGGGGCGGCCGCCACTGTGTCGTCCGCCAGGTCGGCCAGCACGCTCGCCAGGTGCAGGTCGTGGACCCGGTCGGGTCGTACCGCGGGCCGCAGCAGGCTGGGCTCGTCGAGGATCGCGACCGCGACGACGTCTGCCCCGTCGCGGACCACGATCAGCGACCGGTCGACGACGTCGTCGTCCATCCGCAGCTGCCACCCGACGTCACCGGCGTGCAGACCGGTCGGATAGCAGCCGGGCGCCTCCCACGACATCAGCGCGTCGATGGCCGCACCGGCTCCCGCCCGGGTGACGTGCTCGACGTTGTGGCCCATCACGAGACGTTAGCTCCGCGGTGGCGCCCCGGCCCAGGCGTTTTCCGTGCGGTCGAAGGGCAGTGGGCGCACCAGCAGCGCGACCGCGCCCGACGGGGTGCGCGTCACGATGATGGTGGCCGGCTCGCTGCCGGTGAGCCGGAGACGAGCGCGCAGCGCCTCCGGTGTCACGGAGACACCGCGCTTCTTGATCGTCAGCGGACCGACGTGGCGAGCGCGAAGCGCCGCGCGCAGGGCCTTCTCGCGGAACGGCAGCACCTCGAGGACCTCGTACGCCCGCACCAGCGGCCCGGGGCGCTCCTCGTCGGACGACACGTAGGCCAGATGGGCATCCAGCAACCACCCACCCACGGCTGCGGCGGCGGTGGTCACCAGGTGGGCCCGCGTCACGGCGTCATCGGGCTCGTACACGAACCGTCCGGGGGGACGTACCTCGGCCGGTCCCGGGTCGTCGGTGTCGGTGACGGTGTGCGCCGGCCGGCCGGCGCGCAGCAGTGTGGCCCGTCGGCGCGCCGACGACGCCCGGCCCGACCACAGCGCCGCCTCGCGCAGCTGCCCGTCGAGGCTGACCCACTCCGCCTCGACACCAGGCGGCACCATCTCGTGGGCGATCCCGGGCGCGGTCTTCACCACGCTGTCACGACCGAACAGCGACTCGACGAACGTCCACGGCGGCGAGTAGGCGTCCACCGCGAAGACCCGTCCGCGTGCCGACCGCCGGGCCGGGTCCAGGTACACGAGGTCCGCGACGCCGCAGTCCTGTGTCTCAGCGGTACCGACGCCTACCCACCCGGCGATGCCCAGCGCCTGCAGGTTCGCGGCAGCGATGCCCGCTGTCAGCGGGTCGCGGTCCACGGCGGTGAGGCCGATGCCGGCCCGCCCGAAGGCGACCAGGTCGGCCCCGATGCCGCAGGCGAGCTCGAGCACGCTCGTCAGCCCGCAGGCGACCGCCCGCTCGGCCCGGTGGCGGGCCACGACGGGATGTGTCGCCTGCTCGAGACCGTCGCGGGTGAAGAACATCGCGGCCGCGTCGGTCCCGAACTTGGTGAAGGCCTGGCGCCGCAACGCCACCTGGCTCAGTGCCGCAGCGACGTGGGAGGGCTCGTACCGGGCGCGCAGGGCGGCCGACACCGGCAGGGCGTTGGTGCCGTCGTACGCGGCGGTGACCGCGCCCAGGAGCTGCCCGCCGCTCGGGGTCAGCAGGTAGTCGAGCTCGGCGACGTCCACCGGGCCATCGTGACAGAGCGGCCGGCCCGGCTCGGAGATCTCCCGCTCACTGGCACTCGGCTTGACCGAGTGCTAATGAGCGCCTAGATTCGGAGTTGGCACTCTCCACCGGAGTGTGCCAGCAGCGATCGGTTCACGGCACCCGCGACGACGCGAACTGCTC
>JAWWPH010000402.1:0-3785 GCA_033850875.1 Nocardioidaceae bacterium
GTCCACGCCTTCCAGTCGCACCAGCTCCATCACCGCAGCAACGGCGCCTGCGACTCGCCGTCGGTATGATGCCCCGCCACCGGCGGGAGGGTCTCAGGAGAAGCAAGGTGCAGGCGCGGGGTCTCCCTCGTCGCCCGAGCGAGGACACATCGGCCTGTTGGTGCTTTCGAGCGTCATCGGCGGTCTGATGGCCGCGCTCATCTTGGCTCTTCTGGTCTGCGGGGGCTCATCGGAGCCGACCATCACGGGCGTCGTCCTCCTGGGGTTCGCGGCGGGCTGGGCCATGCTCGCGGTCCTGTCGGCCCGCAGGACCGACCAACCGCAACGGTGGGCTGTGGCACCGGCCACATTCATGGGGCTGTCCGGCCTGGGCTTGGCCGTGTCCCAACCCGCCACCTCGACGGTCGGAGCCCTCGGCTGGGTATGGCCCCCTGTGCTGCTCGCTTTGGTGGCGTGGATGGTGACGCAGTCTCGCCGGTCGCTGCACAACTGGTCTCGGCGCGCAGTGCTCTACCCGGTCTTCGCGGCCCTGGTCGCGATGGCCGTGGGGGCCGGATATCAGGACATCGGGCAGGTCCGAGACCGGGCCGCGCTGACGATGAAGGGGCAGCTGTTGGATGTGGGGGACCACCGGCTGCACATCCAGTGCACCGGTACCGGGACCCCGACCGTCGTCCTCGAAGGTGGACTGGGGGAGCCCTCGCCGGCGATGGCCGGCTGGATCGCGCCCGCGGTGGCACGCACCACGAGGGTCTGCGTGTATGACCGCTCCGGGTACGCATGGAGCGACCCGGCGCAGAGCCCAGAGGACGGCCGTGCCGTCGCGACCGATCTCCACATGCTGCTGGTTGCCGCGGGCGTCGCGCCGCCTTACGTGCTGGCCGGCCACTCGTCCGGTGGCGTCTACACGCGGATCTTCGCCGGCATGTACCCAACAGACGTGGCGGGCTTGGTCATGCTCGACGCGCAACCGGCCGATGTGTACACACGGCTTCCCGGCTGGCGGACCTTCTACGCCTTGTACAGGAGAGGCGAAGCCCTCGCGCCGTCGCTGGCCCGACTCGGCATCGCCCGGATCGCGTACGACATCGTGCCCAGCGGTCTGCCGCCGACCGAGAGAGCCGAAGAGCAGGCCGTCATGTCCACGGCGGCGTACTACCGCGCCCTCCACGACGAGATCGCCCAACTGCGCCCATCGCTGACCCAGGCACAACGGGTGACGGGGTTCGGTGACACACCGCTCATCGTCGTCACCGCCGGCAGGGACGCTCAGGACGGCTGGCTCCCCCTTCAGGACGCGATGGCGCGGCTCTCGACGAACAGCGTGCACCGGATCCTGCCCGACGCCACTCACGCATCCCTGATCGAGGACCAGCATGACTCCCGCTACGCCAGCTCCGCGATCCTCGATGTCGTCCACGCGGTCCGGTCGGGCAGACCTCTCGACAAATCCTGACCACCACACCGTCGGGAAGGCTGATGGGCCTGGCTGGGAACCTGCTCCCTAGTCGGCCGCAGGGCGATGCCAGGTAACCGGCCCGGCGACGATCGGGGGTTCGGGAGTGCTGCGGTGCGCGCGCACGGCCACCGGGACCCTCGGTGCCTCGTGCGACGCTCGCCTGCCCTGCTCGAGAAGCCGGCTGTCGTACGCGGCACGCCGGATCGGGTCACGGAGCACGCCGTACGCGGCGACGACGTCGCGCAACGCCAGGTCCGCCGTGGCATCGGCAGACACCTCGCCCCGGGTATCGGGATGGTGCCGGCGGAGCAGGGCGCGGAAGGCATGACTGATCTCGTCCTGGCTGGCGTCGTGAGCCACGCCGAGGACGGCGTATGGGTCAGAAGGACGGTCCGTCATCGCGTCGTCGCTTTCGAGCAGTGCGTCGATTCCCAGAATATCGATCGCATGGGCGTGCACGCGTCTGCTCCCGGGTCCAGTAGGGTCGCTCTGGTCCGCGACCGGCAGGAGGACCGGTGCAGTATCTGGCAGTCTCCGCGCTGAGCCACGACGGCGTCGTGCGCGACCACAACGAGGACAGTCTCGCGGTCGGGCCGTGGACGACGTGCGCGACGACGACACTCACCCCGCAGACGCTGGTCTTCCCCGTCGAGAACCGGCTCATGGTCGCCGTGGCCGATGGACTGGGCGGGCACCCCGGCGGAGAGTTCGCCAGCACCCTCGTCGTGCAGGAGCTGTCGCGCCTGGCGGAGACCCTGGCCGACGAGCGATCGGTCCGTGCGGCCCTCGACGGTGTCAACCGGGCCGTGTACGACGCGGCGGGCCGCTACCACGGTCTCGCGGGCATGGGGACGACCGTGGCGGGTGTCGTCGTGGCGGCGGGCCATGTGATCGCCTTCAACGTGGGAGACAGTCGCGTCTACGTCTCGAACCCGCAGGGGCTGACCCGGCTGAGCGTCGACGACAGCCCACCCCTGGCGCCGGGCGAGACCACGACGTGGATCGTCACGCAGACCATGGGTGGCAGTGCCGGTCACACGGCGATCGACCCGCATGTCACGACCCAGCCGCTGGACCCCGCGGGACGCTACCTGGTGTGCAGTGACGGCCTGACCGATGTCGTCGGCGACGACCTGATCGGGTCGTTGCTCGTTCGATACAGCGGACTGGAGGCCGCCGTGGAGCTCTGGAGAGCGGCGATGCAGGCCGGCGGCCCGGACAACATCACCGTCGCCGTCGTCGAGCTCATCGAGGCCGACGAGCCGTCGTGACCTAGCCGGGATGGCTGGGGTAGCTCTGGTGGGCGTCGCGCAGCCGGAAGTACCCCAAGGTGACCACGAGCGCGAGAAACGGTGCGACGACCGTGCCCGAGATGAGGTTGCTGATGACCTGCCGCGCCGGCTCGCCGAGCGGCGACAAGATCAGGCTGATCACGATGTCGGCCAGGATCAGCAGGACGAAGACGGCCGCGAGAGTGCCGAAGACGTTCCACCCGAACCCGCGGACGAGCTCGCGGCTGCGGCCGAACGACTGCAGGCTGCCGACGCCTTCGAGCACGATCACCGGCACCACGAGGCACCAGATCGTGATCAGGAACAGGCCGGGCACGATCAAGAGGACGAGGCCCAGACCGATGGCGATGCCGGCAAGGACCGACGCGACGCCGACCCTGCCCACGAAGGGTCGTGCCACCTGAAGCGTCTCGGACAACGACAGGTCGACGCGTCCGTCGCGGACGTCCTCGACAGCCTTCACCAGCGCGGCCTGCAGGAGAAACGCCGCGATAATGCCGACGATCGACGCCAGCAGGGCTCCGACGACACCCAGGAAGCCGGCGAGAACGGCCTCGATGATCACCGCGACCACGTACACGGCGAAGGCGATCGTCAACAGGTGGGCGGCGTGCGTGCGATACATCCGCCACGCCTCGCCGATGACTCCGGTCAGGGGGTTCACAGGTAAGACGCTACTGCTACCGGCGGTGGATATGGCCGAGCGAGCGCGTCCCGTGTGTCGCGCGCCCCCCGACCGGACCGCTGCACGCCTGCGCCAGGCCCGTTCAGAAGGGTACGCCCTGTGCCAGGAGCCCGGTACCGGCGGCGCGGCCGGAGACGGCGCGGCAGAACTCGACGGCGTCGAGGGCGATCTCCTCGCCCGGACGGGCCGTGGCGTAGCTGCCTCCCGCGGTGCCCTCGAGTCGCAAGGTGAACGGCCTCCCGTGCCGGCGCGCCCACTCGGCCACGACGTCGGACACGATCCGGCCGTCGTGCTCGGGAGTGAGGACCAGCGGGCGTCCGGTCGCCCGGCTGATGTCGACGCGGTGCAT
>JAWWPH010000542.1:0-3139 GCA_033850875.1 Nocardioidaceae bacterium
GGCCGACAGGTAGCTGCCCTGGTCGTCGATGAACTTGTACACCACGGCGAGCGGGAAGGCCGCCCCGCGGTGAGCGCGCTGGAACGCGTCGAGCCGGTCAGCGACGGACACCTCCGGCCTCCTCTCCCTGACGCCAGCCCGGTTCGACAGCCGCGGAGTGGGTAATGGACAGCGGTCCAGGCACCCACGACCTAGTCAAGCACGGCTGGTTCGGCCGCACACGCCGCAGACGCTCGCCGTACCAGGAGGCTTCCCATGATCGAGGCGCTCATCTTCGACGTAGACGGAACGCTCGTCGACACCAACTACCAGCATGCGCTCGCGTGGTTCCGGGCCTTCCGTCGCTTCGACATCTCGCCGGCCATCTGGCGGATCCACCGGGCGATCGGCATGGGTGGCGACCAGCTGGTCGCCGCCGTGGCCGGCGACGACGTCGAGAAGAGCTCCGGCGACGACCTGCGGTCGGCCTGGACGGAGGAGTTCGCGGTGTTCCTGCCGCAGGTACAGCCGTTCGAGGGCGCCCGGCCTCTGCTGGAGGAGGTCAAGAGGCGCGGGTTGAAGCTCGTACTCGCGAGCTCCGGCGAAGCCGAACACGTCGAGCACTACCTCGACCTGATCGGCGGCCGGGACCTGGCGGACTCGTGGACCACGTCGGCCGACGCCGAGAAGACCAAGCCCGCGCCGGACCTGATCCAGACCGCCATGAAGAAGATGGAGTCCGACAACGCCGTCATGATCGGCGACTCCGTCTGGGACGCGGAGGCGGCCGGGCGGGCGGGCATCGGCACCTACGCGGTGCTCACCGGGGGCTTCTCGGTCGAGGAGCTCGAGTCCGCAGGCGCCAAGAGGGTGTACGAGTCACTGCAGGAGCTGCAGGACGACCTCGACGCGATCGTGGCCGGCTGAGCCGCCCCAGTGCTGCCCAGCTCACCGGCGCTCACGAGCGGCGGTTGGCGGGCCCCCAGTCGTGCCAGGACTCGATCTCGATCCAGGCGCTCACTCGGGGACGGTCGCGGGCGCGGTACGGCTTGCCGGTGTAGTGGGTCGACAACCGGTCGATGTCCATGAGGTCGACGTCGTCCACCCACTCCACGATCCGGCCCTGCACGCTGACATGGGTGTACCAGTCACCCTCGGCCAGCGCGGTCAGGCTGACGCGAGGGTCGTTGCGCATGTGGGCGAGACGCTTGCGGCCTTCGTCCATGTTGACGAGCACGCGGCCGTTCTCGAACAGGTACCAGGTGGCCACCGTGACCGGCTGCCCGTCGGGCCGCAGCGTGGCGATCACCGCTGGGTTCGGTCGGCTGAGCAGGTCCTGCAGCTCTTGGGGTAGCGGCCCGGTTGCCATGGGATCCCTTTCGCCTCGAGCTGGCGAGAGCCTCCTTCGCCAGTGCCTGTCCCGACGAACCTTAGCCCTTGCTGCGGTGCTGGCCGGAGCAGGTCGGCGCCGACCGGACCGGTCCCTCGAGATTGCCGTAGAACCAGTCGAGGGCCGGCTTGCCGTACTGCCGCGCCTTGCCGAAGGTGGTCCCGTTGGTCATCTGACCGAACTCCCACACACAGCTCCCGTGTATCCGGGCGAGCGTCCACCACGGGTAGAAGTGGCCGGGTGCGCCCGGCGGGGGCACCGCGCAACCGGCCCCCGTCGGCTTGCAGGACGCCTCGCTCGCAGGGGCGTTGGTCTGGAACTGGAAGTTCGAGTAATGCCGGTCACCGAAGCTCGGCTGCTGTTGCAGGAACGGTGACGGATGACGGCTCGGCGTGGTGCTCTGCGGCCAGTCCGGCCAGTACGACGTGCCGTCGAAGTCCAAGTCGCCGTTGGCCGCGAAGAAGTTGTCGCATCCCGTCACGAGGTTCGGCGGGGCCACTCCGCCGTGCGTGTCGCCCTCGGGATAGCACGGGGAGTCGTTCGGTTCCTCGCTGAGCCCTGCCTGATGACCAGCCCTCTCGTACGGGCCCGTGCAGTCCTGCCACACGCGGTCGGTGAACGTCCCGTCCGTGAAGGACGTCGGGTCCTCGACGGTGGAGCAGGGGGTGAAGTGGCCGATCTCGAACTGGGTGGAGATGTTCGTCTGGAGCGCCGCCCAGGGGATGACATTGCCCGCAGACGCGGTGCTGTACTCCGGCTCGTAGTTGAACGGCACGCCGGTGCAGTCACCCGGGTTGGTCGCCATGAAGCCGTTCTTGGCCGACGCGATCATGTAGCCGCTCTGTCCCGTGGTGCGGTCGTCTATTCGCGTTTCCAGAGCCCGTTGACCGCCACCGAGGCTGGCGTCGAAGAGGTGGATGACGAGCTTGTCCCCGGGGTTCATCAGCAACGTGCGGCTGTTCGGCGTCATCGTGGCGAGATCAGCCCGCTGGGGGCTCGGCGGACCGGTCGGGACGCCGTCGAGCTGGATGAAGGCGAAGTTGGTCGGCTCGACGCAGTCAGGGTTGCACGAGAAGTCCGTGTCGCATTCCAGGTCGTTGATGTGGAGGGACGCGCACCAGTGTGTGTTGTCGCAGCTGATGTTGTCGACGAACGGTGCTGCTCCCGGCGCGTAGAACTGCATCTCCAGGAACGAGCTCCCCCCACCAGGCGACGTCGCGCTCGGCGCATTGGCGTCGGAGTTGGGTGTGCATGGCTGAGTCAGTGGGTATGAGCGGCTGTTGCACAACGCCATCGAGAACCAGGGAGCGACGCTGAGCTCGAACCAGTGCGTCACGTCGTTTCCCGGAGTCTTCACGGTCGGGGCGGCTTGCGGGTCGCGAGGTAGGGTCTCGCGCCACGTCGTGTGGTTACCCGAGCCGGGCCGGGACGACAAGAAGCGGATGATCGGCTCGTCGTGGCCGATGTAGTGCCCGTTGTCGTAGAAGCGTCCCTCGTCGTAGCCCCTCGGGTCCGCGCACGCGCTCGTCAGCTTCACCGTCCGTTGGATCCGGCTGAAGCCGTTGCAGTCGAGCAGACCGGTCTTGGCCGGTGCCACCCGTTTGGTCGACGTGCCTGCCGAGCGGGCGCCGTGCGCCGCGTCCACCGCATTAGCGAAGACCAGGACCAGGACCGCGCTCGTCAGCAGGCTCGTGGCCCAACGAACCTTGGCACTCCTCGACGTCGTAATTGCGCGGTCCTCCGCTTCAGTGGCTCGACAAGCCAAAAAGT